>DATHPV010000590.1:0-2951 GCA_035483495.1 Puia sp. | reverse complement strand
TCTATAGAGGATGTTTATCTAATTGTATCAAAGGGAGTTTCATAATGTGGTAATTGTGAAATTGTGGGAAATGAGAGAATATAAAAAATGAAATTCTAAAATTTAATTTTTAATTCAATTTTTCATTTCATTTACACCCCCTACATCTTTTACAATTTCAATTTTCCTTATTATGAAAATCAGGTTTAAGCAATTAGATCAAAGTTTATTAATCTTATCTATTATGCCGGTAGTTGAGAATCCCGGTAAAATCGGATTAATTACGACTCTTCCTCCGGCGGAAATAACTTCTTTGGCTCCAACAATTTGTTCAATGGTATAGTCACCTCCTTTCACGAGGACATCTGGTTTAATAGTTTCTATAAGATCCAATGGCGTGTCTTCATCAAAAATAACAACTGCATCTACGATCATCATAGAAGCCAGCATCAACGCTCTCGATTTTTCATCCAATACAGGACGGCCCTCACCTTTCAACCTATGCGCCGATCCGTCAGAATTCAAACCAACAATGAGGAAATCCGCTTCACGTGCTGCGTCCGATAAAGAAGCTATATGACCCGGGTGAAGAATATCGAAACATCCATTGGTAAACGAAATGGTTTTGTTTAGCAATTTCCATCGGTTCACCTGGAATACGATCTCTTTGGAAGTATAAATTTTATGCTGTATAACCTGGATTTGTTTCATCCACTTTAAGTTTATGACGGTTAACTCGTGGTAATAATATAAAACTAAATACCCCAAACACAACAAAACTGAGAAACTGACCAAACCAGAGTAACCAACCAAGTGCTTGCCCGTAAGGTTCTTTGGGTACATTATAGAGAGCAACAGTTTCCATAACGAGTAAAGCATATGCGCCAATTCCACCGGGGGAAACAATCATTCCAACACTACCCATTGCAAGTACAGTAAGCGCATCTGCGAGCCCCAAATGACTGGTTTCGTCGATGGCAAAAAATCCACACCAGGTGCTAAGCAGGTACAAAAACCAAATGGAAATTGTGTAAAAGAAAAACAGGGGTTTATTTTTCAGGGCACGCACACTGATTAAACCGTGCCAGACACCGACCAGAATATCTTTTATTTTCTGGACAAGATTTATATGTCCGAATCGACTAAAAATGACTTTTAAAATTATCAGGAAAATGATAAACGCAGCAATCAAAAGAAGTATTTTTCCATAGGCCGTATTCCCGTTTTTATTCTGAAAAAGAGGATATATGTAGTCGTGTACGAGGGAGGATACAATATCAAATTGAAAAACAAACGTTAGTCCGAATACTAAAAAAAGACAAATCACATCAAAGGCTCTTTCTGCCACGATGGTTCCGACAAGCTTTTGAGCGGGAACTTTTTCATATCTGGCCAGAATGGTGCATTTGATCACTTCACCCAGACGAGGGGCGCCGAGGTTCACAAAATATCCGATCATTACTGCGAAAAAGCTATTCAGTTTAGAAGGATGGTAACCCATAGGTTCCATGAGCTGTCGCCACCGCAATGCACGGAGCCAATGGGCAGCTAACAAAAGACTAAAAACGGGAATTAATAACCAATAGTGAGCGTGGTCAAGTGCTTTTTTTAGTTGCTCCCATTTTTCATGATCCATTCCGCGAAGGCTCAACCAAACGAAAAAAAACGCAAGACCGGCGAAAAATGCATACTGCAGGACCGATAAAAAATACTTTTTCATAGAAGAAGGTAAGGTACAATTTTATCTACATGATGTTACCCTCCTTCGGGAATACAACTGAAGGCTTGAATTTCCTGGCTTCTTCTATATCCATTCGGGCATAGGAGATTACAATTACAATGTCACCCACAGCTCCATATCTTGCAGCAGGCCCATTCAGACAGCAAATGCCAGACTTCCTCTTTCCGGAGATAAGGTAAGTTTCTATTCTTGCGCCATTGTTGACATTAACTACCTGAACTTTTTCGTTTTCAATTAAGTTGGCTGCATCCATCAGGTCTTCATCAAGCGTAAGGCTTCCAATATAATTAAGATTGGCTTCAGTTATTACAACCCTGTGTACCTTCGATTTCAATATTTCGACTTCCATCTGCTTTTTTCAATTTGAGCCGCAAAATTATGCTAATTAAGCAGCAAATTGTCTATCAGTCTAACCTCACCCAGAAAAGCTGCAATGAGAGCAACAACTAATTCCCTGCCATCCCAGTTTTCGACCGGAAGAAGGTCATTTTGTCGTGCAATGGATACATAGTCGGTTCTAAAACCGGAACTATTGAGCTTTTTTACCGCCGTTTCTGTCAGAAATCTTGTATCTCCAGGCTTGAGCTCTTTTTTAATGGAATTTAAAACTGCAAAAATAGTCTCGGCAATAAGCTTTTCGTCTCCACTTAGTCTTCTGTTTCTGCTGCTAAGAGCAAGCCCTCCCGGTTCTCTTATTGTAGGTACGATCTGGAATTCAACCGTTGACTCGATTAAAGAGATCAGCTTTTTCACCACGAGACATTGTTGATAGTCTTTTTGCCCCATGAACAAATAATCGGGTTTAACCAGTTGCAGCAGGCGATTCATAACCTGACAAACTCCCTGGAAATGTCCGGGTCTGTAACGGCCTTCCAGGAGGGTTTCAAGGGTTCCCAGATCGTAGGTTTCCAGATTTTTATCTCCACTGGGGTAAATTTCATCGACGGATGGAATGAAAACCAGGTCGGTTCCTGCCTTTTCAAGCATTTCAATATCCTTCTCGAGGCTCTTTGGATATTTCTTAAAGTCCTCAGGGTCATTAAATTGTGCTGGATTTACGAAAATGCTGCAGATGCAATACTCAGATCTTTGGCGACAAGCGTCGATTAATTCGATATGCCCCTGGTGTAGTGCACCCATAGTTGGCACAAAACCCGTTTTCACGCCGCTGGTTCTTAAACTATCCAAATTCTTCCGGAGATCTTCAGACCTCTTAATTAGAATCATTTTC
>DATHPV010000589.1:0-11996 GCA_035483495.1 Puia sp. | reverse complement strand
ACACTTACTATCGGAGCGGTTACGGGTGGACTGGCGCCATACACTTACTCAGTGGATGGAAGTGCCTTCACAGCAACAACCAACTATACAGGACTTGCAGCAGGAACACATACCGTTGCAGTGACCGATGCCAATGGTTGCGTATTTACCGCACCAAATGCAACGATCACCAGCAGTGGCGGAGCAACAGCGGTAGCCGTAACAACGACACCTGCAACCTGCGCGGCAAATAATGGAACACTTACTATCGGAGCGGTTACGGGTGGACTGGCACCATACACTTACTCAGTGGATGGAAGTGCCTTCACAGCAACAACAAATTATACAGGTCTTACAGCGGGTAATCATACCGTGTCTGTGACAGATGCCAACGGTTGCATATTTACAGCGCCTAATGCAACGATCACCAGCAGTGGTGGGGCGACAGCGGTAGCCGTAACAACAACCAACGCTACTTGCGGTAATCCAACCGGCACCCTCACCATCGGAGCGGTAACAGGAGGTTTAGCGCCATACACTTACTCAGTGGATGGAAGTGCCTTTACAGCAACAACGAACTATACAGGACTTGCAGCAGGGACACATACGGTTGCTGTGACCGATGCCAATGGTTGCATATTTACAGCGCCTAATGCAACGATCACCAGCAGTGGTGGGGCAACAGCGGTAGCTGTAACAACGACACCTGCAACCTGCGCAGCAAATAATGGAACACTTACTATTGGAGCGGTTACGGGTGGAACAGCGCCATACACATACTCAGTGGATGGAAGTGCCTTCACAGCGACCACCAACTATACAGGACTTGCGGCAGGAACACATACCGTTGCAGTGACCGATGCCAATGGTTGCGTATTTACAGCGCCAAATGCAACGATCACCAGCAGTGGTGGCGCAACAGCAGTCGTGTTAACATCAACGGATGCAACATGCGGACAAAACAACGGAACACTAACTATCGGTGTTGTCACAGGTGGTGTTGCTCCATACAGCTATTCCATCAACAACAGCGGATTCACAACCACATTGGTGTATAATAACCTCGCCCCTGGTGTCTATATCATAACTGTAAAAGATGCGAATGGTTGCTCATTTACGGCAACAGGTGTAACAATCAACAACAATGGCACTTCGGCGACAGCAACATTTGCAGCCATTGGACCATTCTGCCAGGGATCAACAGCGCCAGCTCTTCCGGCAACTTCGATAGAAGGCATTGCGGGAACTTGGAGTCCATCAACAATCAGTACAACAACAGTTGGAACATCAGCTTATACGTTTACTCCGACATCAGGATGTTCTGCGCCGGTTAGCATAAACATTACGGTTGGCGGAGCAGTGACGAGCGCCGTGACAATAACTATTTGCCCTAACCAGGTTCCATACACTTGGAACGGACAACAGCTCTCAACGTCAGGAACTTATGCTGCAACGATTCCGAGCCAAACTGGTTGTGATTCTACGATCACCCTGACACTGGACATAAATCCAACTCTGACCAGCACGACCAACCTGACGCTTTGTTCTACCCAGCTGCCTTATAGCTGGAATAGCCAGACCATTAATGCAGGAGGCACTTACAGTACGACGCTGCAAAGCCAGGGAGGTTGCGATTCAATTGCTGTACTCAATCTGACGGTGAATACGACACTGATCAGTACGACCAATGTCACGATCTGTACAGGACAGCTTCCTTATACCTGGAACAACCAGCAATTCGCGGCAGCGGGCAGGTACAATGTGAACGTGACAAGCCAGGCAGGATGTGATTCCATAGCAACACTTATTTTGGCAGTAACCGCACCTGCTACCAGCACAACGAACCTAACGGTTTGTCCGGCCCAGGTACCATACATCTGGAACGGACAACAATTGTCTGTACCCGGAACCTATACAGCTACGATTCCAACAGCAGCAGGTTGTGATTCTATTGCGACACTTATTTTTGATGTCAACAGCCAACTGACTAGTACGACCAATATTTCAGTTTGTCCGAACCAGTTGCCATATAGCTGGAATAACCAATCCTTACCGGCAGCAGGAACTTATACTGCTCATTTGACCAGCCAGGGTGGTTGTGATTCTACGGCAACTCTGAATCTTTCAGTAAGTAATGTACTGACCAGTACGACCAATGTAACGGTTTGCTCCGCGACACTGCCATACACATGGAACGGTACTCCATATGCGGCAGCAGGCACATACACGGCAACCTTTACTAGTGGTGGAGGCTGTGATTCTGTAGCTACATTAATTCTTGTCGTAGATTCGAATTTTGTGGGTGTGCGTTATCCAACAGTAACGGCTACGCCGAATGTAGCTACCCAGTTATTGGCAAGGGTATTTGGCAACAATTACACCTATTCCTGGACCCCGAATATCGGGCTGGACCAATACACGGTATATAACCCAGTATTCACCTATGACCAACAAACTCAATATTTGATCAACATCACTTCTCCATTTGGTTGTACAACGACCGATACCTTGCTCGTGCAGCTCAATACGCCCACGCAGCTGGTATCCGGGCTATTTGTGCCGAAAGCATGGACGCCAAACGGGGATGGAGTCAATGACCGCTTGTACCCACTTACTGAAAATATCAAAACACTTAATTATTTCAGGGTATTCAACAGATGGGGACAGTTGATGTTTGAGACCAATATTATCGGAAACGGATGGGACGGAGTATTTAATGGAAAACCACAGATATCGGATGTGTATACGTGGACTGCCGAAGCAATAGGCTATGATGGTCACATTTATCAACAGGCCGGAAACTCAGTTTTATTACGGTAAACTTTTTAGTTATGAGAAGAATTATTTGTGCTGCCGCCTTTATTATGGCAATGATGATGGTGAAGACATCTTACGGACAGGATCCGAGTTTTTCGCAATTTTTTTCTTCACCGCTCAATGTCAACCCGGCATTGACCGCTAACATCAATGGTGATTGGAGAATGATCTCCAATTTACGCGACGAGTGGATACAACCCGCCAGTCCGTATGCCACAGGAACAGTATCTTTTGATAAAAAGATACTTCAGGAAAATATTCCCAACGTTCCGGAAAAAAACGTCTTTGGTATCGGCGGCATGCTGATGTATGATTACGCTATGGGCGGCATTGTCAAAGGAACTTATGCATCCCTTGATTTTTCCTATAACATCAAAATTGCGGAAGACGGCTATGGAAATTCGCACAGGTTAGGAATAGGTGTGGGCGTGATCTACGGACACCGTTTTGTAGATTTCAGCAGACTGAATTTCCAGGAACAATTTGTGGGAACAGGTTTCAATACCAACCTGCCAACCGGAGAAGCAGCATTATCAAATATGAAGTCATATATTTCATCAACCGCGGGTTTGCTATATACTTTCAAAACAGAAAAAAGTAATTTCGATCTGGGTGTTTCAGCATATCACCTAAATAAACCCAAACAAACTTTTCTCGAAGATCCCAACCAGTTCTTACCCATGAGAAAAGTAGTGCACTCCAATTTTGAAACCTTTTTAAATGACCGCGTTGTGTTAAACGCCAACGGCATTTACCAGGAGCAGGGTGGGGCGCATTATTTTTCTGTAGGCAGTGCGATTGGTTATTACCTGGATCCGGATGGTGAAACGATCTTTAATGTTGGACTATGGTACTGGTCAAAAAATGCTATCATTCCTTATGTAGGATTTACGTATAATGATTTTCAACTTGGATTGAGTTATGATGCGACCGTTTCCAAACTGGATCAGACGGCATCAAAACCCAGCACTTTTGAACTCTCTTTGATCTTGAGAGGCAGAAATAAACCAAGCGGCGTAATTCCATGTCCGTGGAAATAAAAATAGATCGTTGAAAAGGGTAACCTATGAAGGTTGCAGATTTCATACAGTCGTGACTGTTAGTTTGAATCTTGAATCGCGAGTCATATGCGCTTTCGTTCAGTCATAGTCGAATGCAATAGATAAAGTTTTTAACAAAACTCCACCTATTTTAATTTATTAAAGAAATCAGTAGCAACAATATTGTCAGCCGGTTTCGCAATAGCATCAATCCTCTTGCTTTTTGTGTTTTAACTGTACCAATGGAAAGATTCAATTCTTCAGAGACTTCTCGGACATTTTTACCTTCAAAAAAAATCATTGAGATTATTTTGCGGCATTTTGGCGGTAATTTTTCGAATGCAGCATTCACATCGCGAAAAACTTCAGCGCGCACGAGATTTTCGAGATGTGAAGATTCAGTTATGTCAGCGAAGACAGCAATTCTTTTTTCATGCTTTGCGTGCCTTGCTTTTTGTTTTATCCAGTTTAAGCAAGCATTGCGAACCGAGCTGTATAAAAAAGAACGTAATACTTTGAAATGATAAAATAATTCACGTCTATTCCAAACCATGATGAAAATTTCCTCTACGATATCTTCTGCAGCGGCCTGATCATCAGTAAAACCAATCGCGTAAAAACAAAGTCCAGGGTAAAGTTGATGAAAGAGTTTCGCAAAGGCTTTTTCATTGCCTTTCCGAAAATCATCTGTCAGTTGTTGCTCTGTAAAATCATTTCTATTGCGCATTCTCTGGAATTTTTGAAGCGATCTCGAAAACTAACGGTTATGCGCATTTGAAATCTTGTCAAGCGATCCCACGGACAATAAAAAAGCGCAGGACATCACTTACCGTAACTGAGGCCGTAGGAGACCTTACCACGAATAAGTGAGCCCACGCCTAAACGTGAGCTCTTCACTTATTGCCTCGTGGTATTTGAAATTCCTACGTTTCAGTTACGAGACTCAAAGCGAAAGCTTCAAATTAGTTTATGAAGAATCGCAAATTTCAGATTGCAATTTAGATAATATTCCTATATATGTATAGGAAGTAACAAATAAATCTTTCCATTCCTTGCATTTAGGAATGTCAAAGAAAATTCAAAAAAGAAAAATAGATTTGTTTATTATTTCCCAGGTTACCAAAATGAGAAATCAACATGGGTATACACAAGAAGATATTGCTATACACTTAGATGTTTCAACTGGTTACATTGGACATATCGAAAGCCCAAATTTCCGGGCAAAGTATAATACTTCCCATCTGAATGAACTTGCAAAATTATTCAAATGTTCTCCTAAAGATTTTATGCCAGAAAAAGCGCTATGAATTTATCCACTTTTGAATTTCTTGCATAGTTTCTTCAATCTCCTTTTCCGGATAATTCTTTTTAAAGAATTTAATAAATTTCTCTTTTGTTCCTGGCTGCTCCCATTCCTTCACCGTTAAAGTACCCAAAATTGAATCTTTAATTTTTTCGCAAAATGCGTATAATGGTAAATATGGCGGAGCGTAATAGAAGGAATTTTCTTCCAGCTTTTTGTATAGAGATTCCTTCATTGATATCTTCATATCCTTCATTAGCTGAAACGCATTCGAATCAATGGCACCTAATCTTATAGTGTCTGCAAGAAAAGGCATTCCTTCGTCATTGAGGAAAATGTATACGTAATTCAAAAAGTCTGCTTCCATGATATCCAATAAATCTCTGCTGTAATAAACATATTCTTCTTTGAATTTGGTCAAAGAGAAATCCTCAAGGTTCTTGTCAATTATAAATTCTAAAAGGTTTTTTTCTTTTTTTATGATTGCCTTTATCTCTGGAATATAGATATCACTTCCCGCTCGAATTGCATATTTTGGCTTGCCATACAGATCATAATAATAACTTTTGAAAGTGATTGGTATTCTGTCAAAGGTCACTTGATCATACAAAGGAAACATCAGTTTATGATGGAAAAAACTTTTTTTGAGTCTTTCATTGTAGTATGTTTTATAAGCGACTTTATAGGTTTTTTCCAATTTAAAAATTTTGAACACTGCAATTTAAATAAAAAAGTTATGGTATATTTTTTTTTATCATAACAATTATTATTAAATTTGTTTGCGTGAAAATTTCCGTCGATGAAACAATTTAATAGGAAGGTCGCCGATCTTTATATTCGTACAAGTACCGAAGAATTCGCTGATAAATATTATTCAAAAACCGATCAGGAAAAAATGCTGCGCAGATTTTGCATAATTCAATCTATACGAATTGGCAATGTGATCTATGAAGATCATTCAGGGAACAGTTTTCGGCGGACTGAATGGACAAAGCTCGTCTCAGATTTGCGCGGGCACAAACGGCACGCTGACTTCATACTTTTTACAACATGGGATAGATTTAGCACGCACACAGAAAGTGCATTTCGCATGTATTCTATGTTGCTGGAACTGGACATACAAGCACAAGCCATTGAACAACCGCTTAATTTGTCAGTTCCCTGCAATAAACAGATGCTTGCTTTTTATCTTTCCGCTTCCCGAATTGAAAATCAGCGCAGTGAATTTGATTGTATTGGACGAGCGAAAAGAAAGAGCGGACAGATAACAAACACTTTTCCAAACTGGAGAAATAAACGAATTCAAAGTAAAAGAAAAGAATTTTTTAAAGAGAAACGAATTAGGCATGTTCTCTCACAGGAACCTGTTATTTGTCCAAATTGTGGTTTAGTTCATATAGTCCACTTCCTGATATGAGATTTATTATGGGGGTCAATATTTTTTAGAATGATGAAAACGGAACCGTGATGAAGGAGAAAAAAAGAAAACGAAGCCGCCAGTTCAGTTTTGTGGTGAGTGAACCGGAATACCAGAAGATCGAAGCATTGTATAAACGCTCCACATGCCAAAGCATTAACGACTATGCCCGTTCGGTCGCTCTGCATAAACCTGTTGTGATGAAAATCAGAAATGAGTCCGCAGAAAATTTTCTTCAGTTAATAATACCCATCAAAAATCAGTTGGAGTCCGCCGCAACCCAGTTTACCCGGTCGTTGACTAAATTACAAAGTCTTGAGTCTGCTCATTCAATTAAAGCCTGGTGTGATGTCCCTCAGCATAGCCCCGTGGAATTGCTTGCTCAAATCGAAATTTTACGCCAATTGATGAATCATTATTATATCCAATGTACGCAGTCATCCACATAACCAGAGGGGTCCGCCGAGCTCTCGCCTACCACGAACGCAAAGTGAAGAAGGGTGTGGCAGAATTGATTTACGCTGGAAATTTCCTCGAACTGCCTCATGAACTCACGCATGAGCGTCAGATAGCGCGATATGAAAATCTTGCGGAACTGAATCAGAAGGCGGAAACCAAAACCATGCTCATAACCCTTAGCTTTCACCCGGCAGACCGGTACAAATTGACCAAAGATATACTTATAGAGATCACGCGCGGCTATTTTGACAAAATGGGTTTTGCTGATCAACCCTATCTTGTTTTTTTCCACAGAGATGCGGCACACCCTCATCTCCATATCGTCACTTCGCTAATAAAAACTGATGGCAGCCGTATCAACACCCATTTTATCGGCGCCCGCCGGTCGAACTTGGTCCGAAGGGAGCTCGAGGAGCGATATAGCCTCGTAAGGGCAAATAAAAAAGAACAAGCAAAAGTTTACTTGCGATCATCCGCTGAAAAACGCACCCCACCCCGGCGATTAGAATACGGTAAGAGTCACTATAAACCAGGAATAGCCAACGTGCTGGATTGGGTGCTTGAAGAATATTCGATATCAAATTTTCGTGAACTCAATGCTATTTTAAGTGAATATCGGGTAGTTGCAATCATCACCAATAAAGACGCGGGTGTGCGTGGTCATAAGGGGATAGTTTATAAAATGCTGGACGAAAAGGGTAAACCCATCGGGATCCCCGTTCACGCTTCCAGTCTGCAAAGCAAACCAACGCTTGCGAACATTGAAAAAAAATTTCTAGCGAACGGAGAGGAGCGGGAAGTTGCGTTAAAACGCATGCGAACAAGGGTCGCCTGGACACTCGCTACCCGAAAACATTGTCTTGAATCATTTTTGCATTCGCTCGCAAAAGAAAATATTGCGCTCGTAAAAGAAGCTGACAGTTTTATATATATCAACCACAGAGATAAAATGGTCATTGAAGATAAAAATTTGGGGGAGGAATACAAGCTGACAACGATTACTCAAAAACTCGTACCTAAACGAGAGCTTGAGTCTATGAAGCGAAAATTGTACCATGGGCTCAGGATCTAAAAAATGCTCTCCAAAACATAGATCACCATACGCTCAAAACCAGCCAGGCCTTACAATAAGACTTACAACACCCGATCCTTTCTTCGGTTATACATTGACGTTATATCTGTGATTTAAACTCAGCAACTTTTTCTGAAAAAACCAGCTGCGATCCATTCTCATCCCCGAACAAAAAGGTACATTGTAGTTGCTAAATCAACTGCCATGATCAGAAAGCTTTTGCAAAACAGGGAAAGGCATGAAGCGGATTCCAAAAGAAATTATGAGGTACAGCGTATAGAAACTTTTAGCGACGGCGTTTTTGCTTTTGCAGTCACGTTGCTGATCGTTTCGCTGGAAGTGCCGAAAAATTTCGCCGAGCTCATGATCAACATGCGCGGCTTTTTTGCTTTCGGCATCAGTTTTATACTGCTTGTTTTTATCTGGATGGAACAGCATCGTTTTTTTAGAAATTACGGATTAGAAGATCATTGGACGATCGTGCTGAATGTAGCGCTTCTTTTCCTGGTATTGTTTTATGTATACCCTCTGAAGTTTTTATTTACCCTTGTATTCCGGAATGAAATTTATGGTAGTGCAAAGGCGCCGCTGGAGATAAGCGATCAACAAGGTCCGATTCTGATGCAGATTTATTCGCTGGGATATATCGCTATATATTTTCTGTTTACTTTAATGTACACGCATGCTTATAAAAAAGCGGATTTTCTGGGTTTAACAACGCTCGAAAGATTTGATTGCAAAACTGATATTTATAAACAGGTTATTTTGGGTTCGGTCGGTCTTGCTTCATTGATCTGCACATTCATTCTTCCCTTGAATCACTTGGATATCTCAGGATATATTTATGTGCTGATCGGTCCAGCGCTGACGATTTTCTTTTATTCCCGGAAAAAGATCAGGAACAAGAAGTTTACAGCGGAATAAAAAAATTATCCGGCGAAAGAAACAATTATTTTGCGCTCATCTAACCAAAAAACGCAATAAAATTAATCAGGAAGATAACACTCAACAAACCGATTGCTACAACAGCAACAAAACTGTTTTCTTTCAGACCGAAGGGTAATTTAGTTTTCATAAAATTAAATTTTTGGGTAATTAGATTAATTAAAAAACCTTTTTTTATAACGCACCAAAAATGTGCCAGACTCATCGCATCGTAAAACTGCGAAAGCGGAAAATACCGTGCGCGTTTCCGTTAGGCGCAGACTCCGCACCCGCAGTTTGCGGTCAATCGTTCGTACAACTACGAAACTCAAAAAAACTAACGGTGATATATAACCGAATAAATTACCTATGAACGCGTTCACGCCACTGCACATTCTGACCCTGCTTTTTTTTGATCGTATGTTTGTCCGTGCTTGGTCAAAAAAAAATATTTTTTTTATGGTCAGTGTAAATGAATTGCGATTAAGGAGACTGCTCTTGCGAAGTTGCTGGAACGGTAGACAGGTAGCGCTAACCATATTGTTTCAAAACCGGGTGTTATATGCTTCAATTGCTTTGCCGAAATGATCATTCTTTTTTACCAGGAATAGTTCAGAAATAAGACTTCCGATACCGAGGCAAAAAAAGAAAGGGGACTTGCTATAGTTTGACCTGCCATTATCGGAGCCTGGCTTGCTGAACGTTTCCGATTACGATCGCGGTGATCGCTACTGCACTACATATCAGGAGCGCCTCCAGGTTATTTCTTTTTATTCTATAGTAAGCGTTCAGCTCCAGTGAAGAAGCGGGATAGGTCCCAAGCAGGTTTTCAACCGTAGACTCCGTAAGCGGTTCGCCATTCATGGAATATAAAATGCTGGTGCTTTTCCAATGCTCAATCACTGCTGCTTTAATGGTAGAATCTTTTTGCTGCGCGTTTGCAGCAAACGCAGCAAGTAATAATAGCGCGAAGATGTAAAAGTGTTTATTCATATTGGTGTTTTGGTTATAAATTTAGGACAGCAATTTTCGGGAAAGCGTTAATCAACGGTTAGAAAGTGGTTAAACAATTGAAAAAACGGTTTACAAGCGAAGATATAACGGAGATGAATAACCGAAGAAAAGTGCAGCAGGAGGGTTGCGTTTCAGTAGATCTTTCCACTCTCCAGATCGAGCTGGAAAGGGCGTCTGACCAATTTATAATTTTTTTGGGTGAGGGTATTGAACATCATGACTTCATTCCCCACTTGCGGAACGATGAGTTCAGGTGAATAAGGGTTAGCGTTGTTGTGGTTCATGTTCATTTCGATATGGTTTACGTTTTTTACCCCGTAAAAATAGAAGGCATCACAGATGCGCTGGAGGTGAAAAAACATACCTGCCGAATAGATGAATAGCTCCTTATCCCGGCAGTATCCCCAGACGCTTCGGGTCGCATATTCTTTTCCCGTCGAGTCTTCGACATAAAGGACGTCAGCGAGGTCACCACGGCGCAGGGAAAATTTTTTTTGCGAAGGATGATTGTTTTTAAATTCTTCAAAAGTCATGTAAACTCCGGATTCGCGTGCAGCGTCGGTGAGGATGGGAAGCGCAGTCCCGCGGTGGCTGAATTCCTCTATGGCTGCCCAGCTTAATTGCTGGCGGCGGAGGGATGTTGCAAAACCATCTGCGTCCATCGCTGCCATTTTTTCCAGTGAAGCACAGAGTGCGGTCCGAATCATCGCTTCCCGCGAGTCCCCCCCAACCAGGCTGTCATAACGGTAGAGGGGAAAATAACCGCCAGGCTTTCGGAGATAGAACTCAATCTTTACCACGATGCCGCTGTTAAAAACGCTGGTATCTACAATATCATTTAATCGTGGCCTGGCACCCTCCGCATCCAGTTTATCCGAGAACCAAAATTTCCGGATCACCATCAGCACGGTATCTACGGATGGATTGGAAGGGGTAGAAGTATAGTCATTTACGAGTTGCTCCGCATTATCCCTCAGCGATGGCGCGGTCACCAGGAATGCCCGGTTAAATTTTTTCTGCGAAAACCCAATTGCCGCTGTGTCTGCCCTCGCGTCAATGACACGGATAAATCCAATATTCGCAAAATGAATGTGACCCGTATTTTCCGGGAACATGATCACCTGTTTTTTAAACGTGCGCAGGTCCTCATAATAAACATCCGGGCGTTTTTTTTCCTGTGCGCACAATAAAGCAGGTATATATGCAGCAAGAAAGAAGAGGGTGAGGCGCATGGTTGCGGGGTTTTTATTACGATAAAATAATAATTTTTTTCTATCCGGGCAAAGATTAATCACATGGTTTTAAGTTGAGTCAATATTTTGCTGTGAATTACCTATTCCCCTTTCAGGTTAATTTTTTTGATGAATCAAAAATTATGTTCGTCAGAAATGCTATTGCTATATTTGAGCATGGCTCCTTTGGAAAATATGGAGAAAAAATTGGGCGATTATTAATCAAACAAATTTTCGCTTACCCATTCACGTTAGTTTAAAAAAAGATGATCATGGAAGAACAAAAACCATCACCCGTACCTTTTTCCGGCTATCAGAAATTCGCGATTTTCGTGCTCGCGGTCACGCAGTTCACGGTCATACTCGATTTTATGGTGATGTCACCGCTTGGAGATATGCTGATGAAATCTTTAAACATCAAACCATCCCATTTTGGTTTTGCTGTGTCGGCATACGCTTTCAGCGCAGGAATCTCCGGGCTGCTTACCGCAGGCTTCGCTGATAAGTTTGACCGCAAAAAATTGCTCCTGTTCTTTTATACGGGCTTTATTGCAGGCACTATACTATGCGGCATCGCCCAATCGTATCCGTTGCTTGTGGGTGCAAGGATCATTACGGGATTGTTTGGTGGTGTTATTGGATCTATCTCAATGGCCATTATCGCCGATCTGTTTACATTGCAACAACGTGGAAGGGTAATGGGCTTTGTACAAATGGGTTTTGGCGCGAGCCAGGTATT
>DATHPV010000588.1:0-6181 GCA_035483495.1 Puia sp. | reverse complement strand
ACCATCCGTTGTTGTGAACACCCCACGCCAGATATGTGCCTACATACTGGCCCCGACCCTGTATACCGTCCAGTACCACGAAAACTGATTTCTCCGGAAGGGGATTTACGCGCCTGAATTGTGCATGAAAATAGGCAGCGTCAGCAGATATTTCTGTTAGGATATAATCCACCTGATAAAAAAGTGTCATCGGGTCATTATCAATGTTTTCCATGGTTATCCTGCATTTTTTTCTAAATGGCATGGGCCAGTAGCAATTGAATGCCGAACCCGGATTAACGCATACAGCAAGAGATCGCAAAGATGAGTATTGCCCCCAGCCCATTCCAAAAAAATCACCAACAGGCGCTTCTATTGATGGAGTCTTTTCATCATCCCAATAAAAACGAATAATGGAGTTTCGCCAAACACCCGTAGGAGTCATCCAAATATGCTGTATAGATCCCGATCCATCAATTTCTGCAACTGTATAAGTAGTATGAGGTTTGATTTCTATGCAAGGACTCACTTTCCACCCCTGTCCCAAATCGCGAGCTGCGGATTCACCAGTACCTTTTACTGCCATGCCTCCTTTTCCTTTTTCGCCATTAAAGTTCTCCGGACTTATAGAGCGGCTCTTCGCATCAGACAACCGGAATATATTGGAAAGATTCGCATCAACTCCATTAAATTTTTCCTGGGAATAACCTTTCAAAATAATTGTAAAAAAGAGTAAGGTACCAATCAGCCATTTATTTTTCATATGCAGCATTTTGTATTGAATATAAGTCAAAATATAAAATACCCGGAAAAACTGGTCAAATTTGACGTGGCCGGACACTCTAGAATAAAAGGTATTGTTAACATTTAGAATGAAGATTATATTCTTTCCTAAAATTTATCGGTACTACCTTTGCATTTCGGGCAAACGTTCTATATGTACAAGGTTACTTTTAATAACAAAGACAATTCATTTTACCAGGATTTAAAATCGTCGGTTGAAAAATACTTCACCACGGGCCAGGTCAAAAAAACCGGTAACTGGAAATTATACTCTAAAGCAATCATTCTCATTCCTTCAGCAGTAACATTATATCTGTTATTACTAAGTATAAAGTTTACCCCTGTCGCTGGTATTCTCCTTTCGGGGTTGTTTGGATTTGTGCTGGCAAGCATTGGCTTCAATATTATGCACGATGCCTGTCATGGTTCTTATTCCACAAAAACCTGGCTAAATAATTTAATGGGTCTCAGTTTAAATATGCTTGGGGGTAATGCATTCATCTGGAAATTCAAACACAATATTATTCATCATACTTATACAAACATCGATGGTATTGACGATGATATTGCTAAAAGTCCGGTCATACGACAATGTGAATCGCAGAAATGGGTGAAAGCTCACCGATATCAACATATTTACGTACTGGTTTTATACGCAATATCATCCTTCGCGTGGGTTTCGATGCTGGACTTCACAAAATATTTCAGGCAAAAGATTCACAATACCAATTTGCAGAAAATGAACCTTCCAGAACATTTTATTTTCTGGTTGAGTAAAGGAATGTATATTTTATTTTACGTTGTTATTCCGGTTCACTTTGTGGGCTGGACAGCCTGGCTGATCGGTTTCAGTTGTATGCATATCGCACTTGGCCTCACCCTTGCCATTGTTTTTCAGCTTGCCCATGTTGTAGAAGATGCGGAATTTGTTTTCGCTCCTGGTATGGAACCTCAGAAGATAGAAG
Organism: Puia sp.; assembly: GCA_035483495.1. GTDB lineage: Bacteria > Bacteroidota > Bacteroidia > Chitinophagales > Chitinophagaceae > Puia. The sequence goes on along the minus strand of DATHPV010000588.1, from coordinate 4,454 downwards.
AAGAATGGGCCATACATCAGGTTCGTACTACTGCCAATTTTGCTCCCCACAATAAATTGGTCAGCTGGTTTGTAGGAGGCCTGAATTTTCAGATTGAACATCACCTTTTCCCAAAAGTGAGTCATATTCACTATCCAGCAATTGCACCAATCGTTCGGGAAACCTGTGACAGACACCATGTACACTACAATGAATTCAGGACGATGTCATCAGCCGTGGCCTCTCACTTCCGCATCATGAAAATGCTAGGTGCCAGGCCAGATTCAATGGTTAGCTAACCGTCGATTCGTCGACTGATTTCAATAAAAACCTGATCGTTTCACCCTGTTGTTCTATAACACCAGAATTAATGAGTTCACGCAATCTCCAAAAAATAAAAGATTCACTTACTTTTTCGGGGGACTTTAAAAGAAATTGATGAACCGCTCGCGAAATTTTATGAAATGATGGTTGAAGGGAATGCAGAATATTCCTGTCTAAATGATCGTCATTCTTTTGAATTATTTTTTTTGCTCCCTCTAACAGACGGAGCTTTTTGTTTTCTGCGGCGATACGGTCCCATTCGTCAGGATCTGTTTCAAATTCAGCCGTAGTAACCTGACGGGCAAGTCTTTTAGCTTTGACGAATTCCCGGCTGGGAATTTCAGCCAGGTATATTGGATAGAAAACATTTCCTTTTTCACCTATAAAAGGAAGATTATTTAAATGAAGAACATAAACTCTTCCTGCAAATTTTTTCAGTTGAGAAATTAACCAGTAGTAACCACAAATATCCCTGGCATTCGGCGCTATCCAAATCCAAATCTGATCAAATTCTTCGTCTTCCATCCGCTGGATTATATTGTCCAAAACCATAGCATCAGAAATATCTTCCTGTTGACTTGTCAAAGAGACTTTTTCATCCGGAACGGAATTGCTGAACCAGTTTTTGCGATTTACACGACCAGCTTCAGAATGAAGATCATTTATCGGACCAATGGAATAGTCGTCTTTGATAAGAACAGTTTCTCCATCCAGCGTTTCATCAGCATCCATTGCTTCTGAAATCAGTTCCGCACCCCGGGCATCGAAAAGTATATGAAACATCAGATTATCTTTTTGAATATTTATTTTTCCTGGTCTGCATGATCAATCTCCATCCGCAGATTTCCAATGATGAAATCCTGCCGCTGAGGCGTATTTTTTCCCATGAAGTATTCCAGCAACTGCTGAATATGTGTTTCGGGCATGATCATTACAGGCTGGACCTTCATATCAGCACCAATAAAACGGGCAAATTCAGGAGGTGATATCTCGCCCAGTCCCTTAAATCTGGTTATCTCCGGTTTACTGCCAAGTTTTTTCATGGCTGCTTGTTTTTCGGTCTCATCGTAACAGTAAATGGTTTCCTGTTTGTTTCGCACACGGAATAGTGGTGTTTCCAGGATATACACGTGATTGTTTTTCACGAGATCCGGAAAAAACTGAAGGAAGAAAGTCATCAGCAATAATCGGATATGCATACCATCTACGTCGGCATCCGTTGCAACGACGATGTTGTTATAACGTAGACCTTCAATACCATCTTCCACGTTTAATGCGTGTTGTAACAGGTTAAATTCTTCGTTTTCGTAGACTACTTTTTTTGTAAGGCCAAAGCAATTTAAAGGTTTACCCCGCAAACTAAATACTGCCTGGGTCTCCACATTCCGCACTTTTGTAATCGAGCCACTTGCAGAATCCCCTTCCGTAATGAATATCGTCGATTCTTTTTGCTTTTCAAGAATAAGATTTTTCTCTTTTCCTGTAGCTTCCTCGTTATAATGAATTCTACAGTCCCTTAATTTCTTATTGTGCAGGTTGGCTTTTTTTGCTCTTTCATTAGCCAGTTTTCGAATTCCGGATAATTCTTTTCTCTCCTTTTCACTCTGTTCAATGCGTTTTTTCATTGAATCCGCGATAGCGGGATTCTTATGAAGATAATTATCCAGTTCCCTGATCAAAAAGTCGTGAATAAAATTCTTCATGCTGGCACCGCCTTCCTCCATAAACTGGCTCCCAAGCTTGGTTTTGGTTTGCGACTCGAAAATGGGTTCAACTACGCGAACGGATATTGCCGCCGTGATACTCTGCCTGATATCTGCAGCTTCATAATCTTTTTTATAAAAATCGCGTATGACTTTTACAAATGCTTCCCTGAAAGACTGCTGATGAGTTCCCCCTTGTGTAGTGTATTGACCGTTTACAAAACTGAAAATTTCTTCCCCGTAATCATTGTTATGCGTAATGGCAACTTCAATGTCGTCACCTTTCAAATGAATGATCGGGTAACAAAGTTCGTCTTCATTAGTTTTTCTTTTTAATAAATCCAGTAAACCATATTTGGAAAGATACTTTTTACCGTTATAATTTATTACGAGGCCTGCATTCAAATAACAATAATTCCAAAACTGATTATCAAGATATTCATTGATAAAATGAAAATTTTTAAACACAGTTTCGTCCGGCACGAACTCTACAAGTGTGCCGTTAGGCTCCGTAGTTTTTGTTTCTTTAAAATCCTTGGTAAGATCCCCTTTTGAGAAAGAGGCGCGTTTTTCGCGGCCGTCCCTGAACGCCGCAACAGTAAAGGACTGACTAAGTGCGTTCACGGCTTTTGTTCCTACGCCATTCAATCCGACCGCTTTTTGAAATGCTTTGCTGTCGTACTTGGCGCCAGTATTAATTTTACTTACTACATCAATTACTTTCCCAAGTGGAATTCCTCTGCCGAAATCGCGAATAGTCACCGTCTTCTCCTCAATCACAATGTCGATGTGTTTCCCATGTCCCATTGTGTATTCATCTATGCAATTGTCAACAACTTCTTTCACCAGAACATATATGCCATCGTCGGCACTACTTCCGTCTCCCAACTTTCCAATATACATACCGGGTCTGAGTCTGATATGTTCTTTCCAGTCTAGTGAACGGATCGATTCTTCGGTATACTCAAATAAATTCTGCTTATTTTCTGCCATAATTTATGGTCGCAAATATAGTTAAAAGCAACAGTTGAAGAGCTGCGTGAATTACGCAGATTTGTGAATAACTCCGTTCTTAGTTACTGATTTTCCGATTTTTAGTGTGTGGCCGCCAATTGAAATTACCAGTAATTTGAGTACAAAACCAAGTAGTTTTACCTATACTAAAACCAATGATTTAACGCTTTTATAATATAAACTTTAACCCTTGAAAACTGGTCTGTTACCGGTGATAAACGAACTGCTGACGATTTTGGCAGTTATCCTAACGTTCCTCCCTCTTACATTGTATTTGTGGAAAAGGCTGGCAGCTGACAAATCATATATGGTCATTTCCATCTTCTGGACTATTAACGGAATACTATATATTCCGGAAATTTTTCATTGGGAATGGTATAAATATGCAGATCATCTGATAACATTATTTTATAATCTCGTTGACGGCCCACTTATATTTCTGGCGTTCTTCTATATTTTCAAAAAGAAAATATTTTTGCACCTCATACTGGCGTTTTTCATTTTTGAAGCGCTGATAATTTACTGGAAAGGATTTAATGATACTTCCGACAATATTATTATCGGCCTTGGAAGTTTAATATGCCTGATTTTAAATATCTGGGGAATCAGTAAATACTTTTTGAAAATGGAGCACTCCGATGCGGAAAATGTATTAGTTTTTGTATACGCCGGATATATTTTTTATTACGGATTATTTGCAGTCGTTTATAAATTTAATTACCTCGTTACAAGTGGTTCTCAAAAACCATACGTAATTTTTGTAAATTATTCTGCCGTTTGTTTGTCCACTTCGCTTATTTCCTATGGCTTTGGGAAATACGCCCACACATCATACCGTGAAGAGCGATTTTAGTCTTCATCCTCCTCATAATTATAGGATCCCTGGTTGTCATTATAGATCGACTCCCAGTCTTTAATTTTATCGTCGCCCACGAGCTCCAGGATGTCGAAAATAGGATCTGTCTTTTTTTTCCACTCGTTGAGCTGTTCATCGACATACCTGGTCACAAACATACATTGTTCGGTTTCCAGATTAACTTTTATCAGACTAATCGGAGAGCTTTCAGTTTCCTGAATAAGGTAGTAACAGTTTTTTTCTAACAGGGCATAAGAATACATACGACACAGTTTTAAAAATAATCACAGTATGAACGTTAGAATTAATGGGAAGCTAGAAAGTACTGTAGTAGAATGATGGGGGTAGTAAGTATGACTACAGTAAAACAAATTTACAGTATTTCAGAATCAACCGTCCCGTTTTTACACCTTCCTGGCAGGGTTTTTATTTTCTACTAATTTTTCATTGATAATCAATTATTTACATTGAATGCCCTTGTTTAATTCCATGTAATTGGTTATACAGACGGGAAAATCCTCCTTATAGTGACTTACAAAAATCAGGGTCGAATGGTAAGTAGTGCAAAACCGGTCGAT
>DATHPV010000587.1:0-3682 GCA_035483495.1 Puia sp. | reverse complement strand
ATATTGAACGCATTTTCCAACGAAAAACCTTCCATCGGATCCTTCTCTGTGAACAAATAATCAATCAAAATCCTCCCATTATACAGATGGTGGAGAAAATGAAGGTGAGAAATTCGGAATGTATGAATGACATCATCCGGGTTGGCCAGAAAAAAGGATTATTCAGGAAAAACGTCGACATACCAATGCTGACAAACACATTGATTGGTACAATTTCCCACATGTTGATTAATACAGATTTTTATCGAACCTATCATAATCTCGGATCACTGCGGGATGAAGAGTTTGAGAAAATAATAAAAAAGAAATTGGCCGTGCATATTAAAAGTATTTACAAAGCAATCTTAACACATGAATCTTAGAATGAGTTTTCTACGTATGACGTTTCTTCCCCTTCTGCTTTTATCTTATTTCGGATACTCGCAGGATGGCGGTCGGAAAATTGCCCTTGATGAAGCCATTGACCTGAGCATAAAAAACAGCAAACCCCTGCGCGCAGCCCACGCTAGGGTAGAAGAATCAAATGCGAATACAATAGTGGCAAAACAAAATCAACTGCCCGATTTTAAAATCAGTGGTTCATATCTCAGGGTTACCCAACCTAATATAGATATGCAATATAAATCCAACAGTGGCGGTTCAGCAGCGGCACCCATAAATGTTGACCAGGCTTTATATGGATCTGCAAACCTGAGCCTGCCTATTTACTCCGGACTTAAAATTCAATATGGAATTCGTTCATCAGAATTTCTGGAAAAAGCGGCTGTATTAGATGCCGATCAGGATAAGGAAGCGGTAATAATGAATACTATCGATGCCTTTAGCAATCTCTATAAAGCCAGGGCTAACCTTCTTGTTATTCAGGAAAACCTTAATCAGTCAAGATCCAGAGACGCTGATTTTGCTAACCTGGAGAAAAATGGTCTGCTTGCGCGTAACGACAAACTGAAAGCTCTTCTGCAAACGGCCAATATCGAGTTAAGCAAAGCAGATGTAGAAGAAAACCTGAAAGTGGCGATGGTCAATATGAATATCATGCTGGGTCTGCCGGAAGAAACACAGTTGGTAGCCGATTCGGCCAGCCTCGTAGAACCCCGCGATATAAAAAACTTACAGGATTATGAGCAACTGGCGCTTCAGAATCGTAAAGATCTTCAGGCTATCGGGTATCAGAAGAAAGCATCTGAACTGGGAATTAAGTCAGCTAAAGCAGATTATTATCCTTCTCTCGCTTTAACAGGTGGTTATATCGCTGCGGATATTCCAAACTTTATAACGATAACAAACGCATTCACCGCGGGCGTTGGCCTTTCTTATAATGTTTCGTCGTTGTGGAAAACGAACGCACATGTTGCAGGAGCAAAAGCAAAACTTTCTGAAGTGCAGGCGAATGAAGAGGAGATGTATGATCAGGTCAGACGTGAGGTTAATAAAGCCTACGAGTCTTTACTTACTGCCAACAAAAAGATTTCGGTAAGTGAAGTAGCAGTCGAACAGGGATTAGAAAACTACAAGATTGTAAAAAATAAATACGATAACAGTCTGCTTACAGTAACCGATCTGCTCGATGCAAATGTGCTTATGCTTCAAAGTCAGATAAGTTTGGAACTTGCAAAAGCAGATGCGATCGTAGCATACAATACTCTTTTAGAAAGAGCCGGCATTTTGGCTACTTCAAGAAATATAAAATAATTCAACCTACAATTATCAAGTTTTATGGCAACAGCTACAGACGGACAACCAAAAAAAAGAAGTAAAGTATTTTTGATCATACTAATTGCCCTGGTTATCGCGGGCACCTGGTTTGGCATTACAAAATGGCATCATGCACAGTTGCATGCAGAAACCGACGATGCACAGATTTCGGCGAATATTAGTCCCATCATTCCAAGGGTTTCCGGATATGTAACGGAAGTCCGGGTATCGGATAATCAAATGGTTCAAAAAGGAGATACACTCCTGGTGCTCGATAACAGAGACCAGCTTATTAAACTGAATGAGGCGGAAGCTGCTCTTGCAACTGCAGAGAGTAATCTGACTTCGGCAAAAGCCACTTACGCTGCAGCAAAATCGAATATAGGAACCAGTGAGTTTGCAACCCTTGCTATAGACGGGCAAATAGAAAAAGCAAAAGTAGCAGTATGGCAGAGTACTCAGGAATTTGACAGATATGCAAATCTCATAAAAGATCATTCTGTAACTCAGCAGCAGTATGAAGACAAGCTCGCTGCAAAAGAATCGGCTGAAAAACAGTTACTGATTCTTCAGCAACAAAGAAAGCAGGCGAGCAGTGCCACAAATGCAGTAAGCGTACAAAGCGCGGCTACTTCCTCACAAATAAGTATTGCCAGCTCAACAATTAAACAAAGACAGGTGGACGTGGATGATGCTAAACTAAAATTATCTTATACTGTTCTCATTGCTCCGGCGAGCGGACTTATTTCAAAAGTAAATGTTCAGGTAGGACAGTATTTGAACGCAGGCCAATCAACATTCAGTGTTGTACTTGATCAGAGCCTGTGGGTAGTTGCAAATTTTAAGGAAACCCAATATAATAAAATAAGAATCGGACAACCGGTGATTATTGATGTAGACGCTATTCCGGGACATGAATTTGAAGGAACCGTTTCTTCTTTTTCTCCTGCCACGGGTGCTACTTTTGCATTACTTCCTCCGGATAATGCCAGTGGTAATTTCGTAAAAGTAGTACAACGTCTTCCTATTAAGATTGAATTCACCAATATGCAGGATACCATTCTGAAACGCCTGAAAGCGGGTTTGAATGTGAACGTGGATGTTCACATTGGCAATGACAAATAGAAACTTGTAAGATCTTTTTATGGCTCAAGCATTATCACAGGATTCATTGGTTGAATATGGTTCGAGGCGTGCAATTATTACCCTCACTGCCATTATTTGTACTTTATTGGAAATTATCGATACTACGATCGTAAACGTGGCACTGAATGACATGCGTGGGAATCTGGGCGCTACTTTAACAGAGGTTGCCTGGGTAATTACCGCTTATGCGATCGGGAATGTGATAATAATCCCAATGACCAGCTGGCTTGCAACCCAGTTCGGAAGACGTAATTATTTTGCAGCCTCCATCATGATTTTTACAGTCTGTTCATTTCTTTGTGGAAATGCAAACGGGATTTGGGAACTGGTAATTTTTCGTTTCATGCAGGGATTAGGAGGAGGTGCTTTACTGGCAACTTCACAAACGATCATCACCGAAGTATATCCTCCTGAAAAAAGAAGTATGGCTCAGGCCATTTATGGATTGGGTGTTATTGTTGGCCCAACATTGGGACCGCCGCTTGGAGGTTATATCGTAGAAAATTATTCATGGCCTTATATATTTTATATAAACATTCCAATCGGCGTAATAGCAACGTTACTGACTCTTCAGTTTGTAAGAAATCCAAACTATGGATCTAAAAGTGCTGCAAGTGATATTGACTGGCTGGGTATTTTTCTGCTGGCTGCAGCCGTTGGATCATTACAATACGTGTTGGAGAAAGGCCAGGACGATGACTGGTTTTCAAACACAACCATTGTTGTATTAACCTGCACTGCATTCTTAGGCGCGTTTTTCTTCATCTGGCGTGAACTGACTTTCAGAAACCCAATCGTTAATCTCCGGGTACTCAAAAATGGAAATCTGCGAATCGGTACC
>DATHPV010000586.1:0-6758 GCA_035483495.1 Puia sp. | reverse complement strand
TTTTCTCCTACGTCCGCTTAAATAGAGTTCACATTCTAATTCAACTAAGTGTTATTGCTTATATGTCCTAGGAGTTTCGAGTGCTAAGGAGGAGCGAAATGACTTATCGGGGCCGAGATTACAATAAGACTTAAAAAAATGCATTTTGCATATATTGATTAAAGCCTTCTAGAAAAAAGTTGCTTAATTTTCGTTTCTATTATGCGCTATGCTTCACTTTACTGAAACAATTGCTGAGACGGAACTTGACTTTGTAAATATTGCCTTGAGCTATGGGCAAATGATTCAGTCACGAAAAAATGCTGGTTTCATAGATTTGCTAACTGCAGCGAAAAAACAAGATGTTCAAGTCGATTCGCTATCGAAACGCTACGGACTTGAGTCATTCCCAATCCACACAGACTGCGCCTATTTTAGAGTCCCACCCCGTTATATTTTCCTGCGTTATGTTGGTTCTTTTGAATCGCCATCGCCAACCTTTCTAATTGATTTTGAAACAGATAAATTAGACCCAGCTGAACAACAATTTGTTAAAAACGCCATTTGGTATGTTAAAGGTTCCGAAGGCGGATTTTATACGACCATTTATGAAAACGGAGTTTTACGTTATGACCCTGAAATAATGAAGCCTGTAAATAATGTTCCTTATAAAATGAGTGATTTGTTAGAAAAGATGCGAAAATCCCAGATTAACTGGCATTCCAATAAAGTGCTTATCATTAACAATTGGAGCACCTTGCATGCGAGACCTACATTGAAACCAGAAGAAAATGGTAAGCGAATTTTACAACGAATAAATATACAATGAGCGCATCAGACTGGAGTTACGATTCCTTATATAAAAAGGCCAGAATATACATCGAACGTGCATTGATGGCAGACAGGAACAGCTCGCTATTTCCCCTATGGTCTAGCTTATCGTTGGAATTACTGGGCCGAGCAACTCTAGCAAAAATTCACCCTGTTCTGATCGCTGACCCACAAAGCGGGAGCTTTATATTACACGCCTTCGGTTTCAGCAAATCCAAAGAGATTCCTAAAACCATTGGAGCAAAAACGGTCTTCCTACGACTACAAATCATATGTCCGGATTTTACCGAAGAAAACGAACAATTTTGCCAGGCATTTATAAACATGCGAAATGAGGAGTTGCACACTGGAACACCTGTGTTCGAAGGTTATTCTACTAATGCTTGGCTGACCAGCTATTATGCTTCCATTAAATCATTACTTAATCATCAGGGTAAGTCTCTGAGCGAATTTCTGGGGAGTGTTGAAGCAACCATTGCAGAACAGATGATTGCAGAACGAAAAGAAGAATTGGTAGGGAAAGTAAATCAGCTAATCAAGAAACATAGGGACGAATTCGATGCATTAAATACCGAAACAAAAGGTAAAAGAAAAGAGGCAAATGAATTACTACTCAGAAATTTTATCACAAAAGAAAAATTATACGAAAGACATAAAATAATAAACTGTCCATCTTGTACCTCTACCTCGCTCATTATCGGGACATTTATTTCAAAATCCGAACCAAAGGTTCATGAAGATTTGGTTATTGTTCGAAATAATATATTGCCTGTCGAGTTAAAATGCTTTTGCTGCCATTTGAATCTTATTGGTAATGGAGAACTTTCCGTAGTCGATCTGGGTGGACAATTCGCACTAGAAGAAATGTTTGATCCTGTCCAATATTATGGAATTGAAACAGATCCAATTGAGCTATTAAAAAGTCAAGGGTACAGTATGGAAGACGTAGAAACCGCCTTAGGGTACGGCGACTACGGTAATGATTAATTATTTTTATTGAATTGAAAAGGCATAAATTTTACGCGAGGCATACTGCTTATTTTCTGTTCGGGAGGCGAGCAGAATTGAACCGTGTTTATTAAACCGAACCCCTGGCATGTTTGAGATCTTTTAGAAACATCTGTCACCGAATTTTGCACCTGACTTATATCCAATTTACTTAAAAAAATGATAAAGATCTAAACAGGAAACTGTCCAGTTTATAAGGTGTCGGTACACTAACATCAGATGATATTTAAGTCGAAAAATACCTTATTAAATCATTCTCATGATAAAATTCGGCCAAAAAAAATTCGACCTCAAATGTCGTATAATAGTAGGATTCACTAGACCTAAGCAGAATGCATCCATCGAACGATTTAATAAAGCCTATGGCGACGACGTTCACGACGACCACGTATTAGATTCTAAAACAAGTGCGCATCCTGTCAAATGAATGGATGTTTACTTATAATAAGAAATCCCTCATGGATCATTAATCGATCAAAAATTCAGTGAAATATACGCAGGCTGATAATAGTGAAAAATCCTCCTGGTTTACAGCAATAAACAGCTATAATAGTAAAACTAGTATTTTAGAAAAGGTAAATTATCATTGTCCTAAAATCGAGATGGTTACATCTGTGACAAATTTCAAAATACCCGCAATCTTTGACTACTAGTAAAAAAGGATGCAAGATTATACCAATCAAATTTCCTAGGATTTTCCTCAATATTGTCTTGAATTGTTTTAATAAAAAATATCTCCTGCTTTCCCGAGCTGTCAACTAAGAAAGGTGTTAATAAATTTGGTACAGGAAAATTGACAGTTTTTATATCCCATTTTCCTCCCTTGTGACAGATAATTTCCTCTCCTAAAAACACCACAAGGCCAAAAAATAATTTATGTATGTCTGAATGAGCGGAATATTTCTTAACCGATTTAGAAATACTATCCAAATAAGATTTTTCTAGATTTTTCGGGTCAATAACCACATTCAGGTCTTCACTAAGCTTTAACAATATTGAATCCTTGTTGCCTGGAAATGCTTTCATCTCACTTTGAAAATCTTCCATAATATCCCGAGGTCTTCTTTGTTCTGGAGTGAGAATTATATCTGCCTTATCGTAGTAAAAAGTGAACTTATTTCTAACACTGTTGTAAACAATCGCTGAACCATTGTCCAATTCATATATCTCAATGGCAGGCAATAAACTTGCTTCTTTGTTTAAAATCGCATTATATTGTTTCTTCAACCGATCTGCCTCTACTCGGGTTATTCTAAGAGATTTTTTTTGCATTGAATCAGGCATTTGTCCGAAAACAAAATTGAATATTAAAAAAATAAACGACAGCAAAGTAATTCTTAATAACAACTTACATGAATTTTTATTTCCATCCCAGTGGAAGAAATTTAAAAGTTACATATTCAGTAAATGGAGGCAAATATTTTCCAAGCTCGCTATCTGGCCCGTAACCAATATAATAATTATTATTAGAGCAAATTCTCTAATCTTGTATGGTCGAAATTCGGGCGAGCTTACAAGCCAATAGAAGAATATGGCAATAGTGGTAATTTGAGAAAATAGCTGAACGGAATGCTTAACATCGATCAAATTGAAATTGCAAGAAATAATTGGATAAAAGCCTCTGGTGAGTTAGGATTTAAAATTATTACTCCATTTGAAATCCTCATTGAAAAAAGTGAAAAAGAAGTATTTGCATATTTGCCAGAATATGGATCATTAAATGGTGCAATTTTTGAATTATTTACCAGCTCAGATTTCAAAATTGATGATAGGATTAAGGATTGGGCAGTATCAAATAATTGCTTTTATAGTTTTTGTAGTATTGAAAGTTTTTTAGAATACGACGTCGTTTATTTTAGAGAAATATTAAAAGATTGGAAAATTTCTTAAAAATTGGCGATATGAAAGAAGAAATAAAGTGTTTAGAATTAAAGACTTGTTATTCTGGTAATGGCCATCCTGGATAGGAATGGTTGAGTTTTCAAGATCTGAGAAGTCAATTTATTTTATAGACGCCGATAAGTCCCGTTCGGATTCCGAGATAAAAGTACGCAAAACGCGTACTTTTTGGAGTACTTTGAAGTAGGTTCACCAACTGCCCGGCCGTTCTCCCGGGAAAGGAGGCTGATGCCCCGGAACATGATCTCAGCTAATGAGTTTATTTAAAAATGGCGCCAACTGTATTTTTATGCAAATAGATTAAGTTCGATTTCTGCCGGGACTACTGATGGTTCAGGACTCTCATCAGAATGTATTTAAGAAAGTAAGTTTAGTTTTTTAGTTCTTTAATATTATTCTTTGCTTGCTGCTTCGCCTCATCGTCCCCATATTTTTCTGTCAATTCGTAATACTTAATGGCATTCGCTTTATCACCTTTCATCTTGTAACCCTGTGCAATATTGTTAAGAACAATGAAGTCTTTGGGATTTAACTTTTCAGCCTGATGCAAATATACAAGTGCAATATCATAGTTTTTGGTCAGCAGGTTTGCCACAGCCGTTGTTGAAAGTATTTCAACATCGTTTGGATAATATTTGATAGTGAATTCGCCAATTCGTTTTATGTTATCCAGCAAACTATCATCTTGGGTATCATATAACTGTTTTAGGTATTCCTGAATGGTGCTGAGCATAAATTGTTCAGCATTGTCTAGGACCTTGTTATTTTTCCAAAGCCATTTATTTTTTATTAAGGTCGAGTATTCAACTGTTTTAATTATTTCGGACGTGAAGTTGTCGTAATCGCCAATTTCTTTAAGCATGTAACATTTCCCGAATCGTATGTCCAGTCTGTCGGGAAATTTTTTAATGCCTTTATTAATATAATTAAACGCCAGGGTCAATTGGTCAGGCCTGTATTCCAGGTTGGAATTCAAATAACCGGCGACTTTCCCGGTGCTGTCATTTAGTTGCCAACTCTCTTTACCAGTTTGCTGTTTAGCTAAAGAGGCTGTCATCAGCTTACCGTTTGAAAAATAAAAGTTAACGGCGGACGTGTAAAGCTCCGGGTCATTTTGATCGGATTTTTCCCATTCAATCAACAGGTTCTTGATTTTGACGGTATCATTTTCTTTAAATAATGATTGGAACTTTTCATAATAGGTCTGACCCAAGGCCAGATTAGTCAATGGTATTAAAATGAAAGCTAAAAGTATTCTTTTCATAAAGAGAAATTAATATCCACCAGAGTTTGCGCCTCATATATGTTGCCGGGTTCTCCATGATGATTTAACGAAGAAAGGTTTTGCTTATTGGATTGCCAAACTCAGTCTAAATAATATTTAGTCCGGCGCCTTATAAGCTGGACAGGTTTCTAAAGATGGTTTATTAAATTTCCCCTACATCCCGCCAAATCGCGGGACTGTACTTTTTGTATCGGAAAGTAATGATGCCGTTACCGAAATAAAAGTTCGCAAAACGCGTACTTTTTGGGGTACTTTGAGCTGGGTTCACCGACCCGTGGTCGTTCCTCGAAAAGGATGTCAATGCGTCTCAAGTAAACCTTAAACCTGTCCTCCTACAAAAAAATTAGCACTGCAATTGGTTGGGATTTCAGGAAATCTATTAATCATTTGTAATTATCTTCAATAGACGCAACTTTTTTACAACATGAAAAGATTGATATCATTTCTAGTGCTTCTTTCCTCGATAATTTCCAATGGGCAAGGTATTTCTTATAATAATTTTATTACCGACACAATATATTTGAAACCTTTTACCGCCAGTAAAATCGTGTCTTACGAGTTTGATTCTGTGACATTTTATGTGGACTATGAAGACTATAAAAAAGAATTTTACTCACTTTGGAAGACGTATCATAATGGAATGAAAGACGCAGAAAAAGCAAAGCGAAATGGGCAATATTATAATAAGGATTATGAAAAGAGGTGGCCCTTCATTGATTCAATTTATTCTATTTTGATAAATCAAGTTCTAAAAAATGACACTATCTTTTTAACTCATAAAATGTTCGCTAAGGCGCATCTAAGTGATTTGAACGATTTTTTTCCAAACCTGATTGAGAAAAATAGATGCTCCATTCTCGATAAAAATGGTGAACGACAAACCATTTTGATAAGACAAAAAGGTTCTTATATTCATGGATCTTCAAGCTTCGGAGGTCGCAGATATTTTTTACTTGGACATAAAGAATATTTTATTGAAGCAATGGATTGGGAAGCCTAAAAGCTCTTATCTAACCGCTGAAACTACAGTACGCAAAACGCGTACTTTTTGAGGTGTTTTGAGGTGGTTCACCAACCTTGTGGCCGTTCTTCAAAAAAACTCAGTGACTTAGAAAAAAGTCACAGCCTTCAACAACATTTTTTAAACGGACTCAAAAGTAATTGTGGATGATATTGCCAGCAATGCCTATGATAAAAGGCAGCCCAAATAAAATGATCCAACTGTACATCCAAATAGGAGATCTGCTTTTGGATTCATAGAAATGACTGAGACTGTCCATCCGGAATATCTGTTTGCATTGATTGCACCAGATTTTAGCGGTTTTTTCGCCTATCGGTGCGATCGGAATAAATAAAAAATGATAGTAGGGTTGGTAAACGGCGACAGTCAGATCGTAACAACCACAGGCATTGCAGTTGTGTTCATGGTCTATATAAGTCTTAATCCTGGCTGTCCGGGTTCCTCTTAAGAAAAGCATTCCTTTTATATTCTGTGGTTAAAATACAAAAGTTTTCCATGCCTCATAGAGATACACGAGTAACTAAAAATTTAGTTATATCTTTAATTACATGTATTTTGCATTTCAATTCTGGTCCTGAACTAAATCCATACAATGTTCAAAAATATAATCAAGACTGCGTTTCGCAATATGCGCCGCAATAGGTTGTTCACTGTTCTGAATATTTTCGGTCTGGCAATGGGCCTGGCTTGCAGCATCCTGATCTTTCTTTGGGCGCAGGATGAATTAAGCTATGA
>DATHPV010000585.1:0-2805 GCA_035483495.1 Puia sp. | reverse complement strand
TCTTCTTTGTTTCTCTGTCGGAACATTTCCAAACCATTTATAAGTACCACTGTTGGAAGCCAGCACATCCATAACAATTCCGAGCAAGGTCGTTTTACCGCTTCCATTTGGTCCCAGAATTCCAAAAACCGATCCTGACGGTACGTCGAACGACACACCTTGCAATGCCTTTATCCTGCCATAGGATTTGGTAATATTTCTCAATGAAAGTATTGGTGTCATGGTTGACGGCTAAATTAGTGAATAAAAACCGCGCACCACCCTTCTAAAGTGGAGGATGTTCTTTCTCGTGATAGATACTGGAAAAATCTCCAAGAACGGCAAATCCTTTACTATCCCAGCTTAAATGGCGGAGTCTTAGTTGGTCAATATCAGATTGCAAAACTTTTCGTGTGTAAGGATTTATAGTTCCTCCTGGTTTCAGTGGTTCGGCTTCCGGGTCATATTGAAAAACAGGGTCACAAATCGTACCTCTCGGATACATAATTCCTGGCTGACCCTTACCGCGAATATCCAGTTTTTCGGGATGTTCAAGACCCAGGGTATGCCCGTATTCATGTGCCGCAGTGGTGGAATTATTTAAAAGATTGTCAAGTTTAAAATAACCTGTATTGCATTTAATGCCGTCAACAAAAGAAACATGAACAGGCGATACCTCCTCTATCCTGAAATAATTATTCCTTGGATTCGTATTAAACCAGATGTTTTCAGGTGGCAAATCTTTTTCATAAAATCCCTGTATGATAAACTCGACCGAATAAGAAATATTTTTAATCACCAGGATGGCGTGAGGTTCGTTCCAGTGATTTGAGATATCTGAAGCAATGGCTTCCGCCAGCATTTTCGAGGCGGCGTCTCCATAAAAATAAAAATCAGACCGGATGCGGATTCCAGATTCTGATTTTATCAATTCGACTTCACCCATAAAAAAATTTACGCCGAATTAGTGTAACAATTCAGCTAATTTCCCGTCCAGTTCCTCACCGCGCAATCCTTTTGCAATGATAATTCCGTTTTTATCAAGCAGATAGTTCATGGGAATTCCTTTTACCCCATACAGAGAGGCAGCTGAAGCCTGCCATCCTTTCAAATCGGAAACCTGTGTCCAGTCTAAATCGTCTTTCTTTATCGCCTGAAGCCAGTCTGTCTTGGTATCATCCAATGAAACTCCCAATATGTCAAATCCTTTTTCATGATATTTACGAAACGCTTTGACCACATTTGGATTTTCTAAACGGCAGGGGCCACACCAACTTGCCCAGAAATCCAGTAACACATATTTCCCTTTTAACGAAGAAAGAGATACAGGTTTATCATTTACATCATTACATGTGAAATCGGGTGCTGGCATACCTATCGCAGTAAGTTTTGCTTTTTCCACGATGTTTTCGATTAGCCTTCCGAAATATGTTACCCGGACAATTGGATCGAGTTCCTGAAATAAGCTATCTATCTGACCCGCCCGGGGATTGTATGAAAAGTTATTATAGATTTCGTAAGCGGCAACAACTGAATTGGGATGGGATGCAGTAAAATCCATTACAAATTGTTTTTGCTCCAGATCAAGTGCCAAATAAATTTTATCCAGGCTGTCCATAGCCTTTTTATCTTTTTTATTATTCGCAGAATCATATGCTTTGTCGATCAGTGACATTCGGTCGGTTACAGTTTTTATCAACTGATTGGTAAAATAATTATATTGTTCCTGAACCAGAATGCCGGTAATCTGAGCATATTGCAAAGAATCTTTTTTAATAAGCATGGAGATTTTTCCATTCCGCAGAAAAAATCGTTTTGCCTGATTATTAATCGTAATGGTACACAATTCAGGAGTATCTGCTTTCCCCTTAAATGTAAAAAAGCCGTGATCGAGTAATGCGGTATCATTTCTGTCGAATTGCCTGTGAGACAAAACAACCTTGCCGGTATCCAGTCCTGTTACTTTACCAATAATCGCATAAGATGAATCCGTTTTGATTACTTCCTGTTTTTCTCTGGAGTCGCTTCCATGGCATGAGATAATTAAGAATGAGACGACGCTTATGATTGCTGTTAAATTTCCTTTCATACGATAAATTAATTTCTGACTGGTTTGCCCGATTTTATTACACTCTGTAACCTTTCTAATGTTTTCTTTTCTCCGCACAGTGAAAGGAAAGCCTGTCTTTCAAGATCCAACAGGTATTGTTCTGAAACCAGTGTTGGTTCACTAAGATCTCCACCGCACATTACATATGCCAGTTTTTTTGCAACTAGTACGTCGTGATCAGTCGCATAATTTCCTCGCCACATACCATTGATGCCCGCATACAATCCACCCAATGCAGAACGACCCAATACTTTTATATCTGTTCTTTGAATAGGTGCAGTATAGCCGTCCTGATATAACTCCTGAACCGCATTTTTCGCATCTGCAATCCTCCGGTCAGGATTGACGGATATAAAATCTCTTTCCTTCTTCAAAATTCCCAAACTGAAAGCTTCCGAAGCTGAAGTAGATACTTTCGCTGTGGCGATAGTAAAGAATCGATCTTTTAGTGGTATAGTTTCCGGTTCGCCGTCGTGCACTTCATCAGCTGCACGAAGTGCAAATTCTTTTGTACCTCCGCCACCAGGAATCAAACCAACACCCAACTCCACCAAGCCTATATAAGATTCAGCTGCCGGCACGACTTTGTCTGCATGAAGACTCATTTCGCAGGCGCCGCCAAGAGTTAATCCCCGCGGTGCGATAACGACCGGAATAGCCGAATATCTGACTCTCATCATCGTATTCTGAAATAATCGCACAGCCATATCCAGTTC
>DATHPV010000584.1:0-8180 GCA_035483495.1 Puia sp. | reverse complement strand
CAATTTCACCCTTCACCTGAATGCAAAACATTTGATTTATAAAAAATTCTACGCCGATAATTTGCTCTCGGATTTAGCCATGAATGACAACGCCATCAGCCTGAATAAAATAACCCTTCAGCACGGTGGAGGAAGCATCTTTATGCAGGGCATTCTGAGCAATGAGCCAACGTCCAATCCTTTCACTTTCAAAGCCCAGCTCAAAAATGTGAACGTAAATAAAATATTCACGGCATTCAATAATTTCGGACTAAAGTCTCCCACAGATAAAAATATTCAAGGTAGTTTATCTGCTGATATTACTTTGCAGGGTGGCGTCACTACAAAAGCACAACTCATAACGAATGAAATGAAAGGCTTTGTGAAATTCAATTTGGAGAATGGGCAATTGGTAGATTTTGAACCTGTTGAAAAAATTTCACAAACTGTATTTAAAAACAGAAATTTCTCAGATATTCAATTTGCTGAACTGCATGATCTGTTAGAAATAAACGGAGAGAATATTACCATAAACCGTATGGAAATCCATTCAACGGTCCTCACCATGTTCGTGGAAGGCACGTATAACTTAAAAACCGGACCTGATCTGAGTATTCAGGTTCCGCTTAGCAACCTCAAAGCGAATAAAGATTCTATAATGGTTAACAAGGGCATATTCAGTAAAACCGGAGTTAGTGCAAGATTAAGAGCAAAACGGGGAGATGATGGGAAAATCAAAATAATTTGGGATCCTTTTAATAAAGCAGGAAAAAAGCTCAAAACACAGAGTTCAAAGCCGAAAGCCTAAAGTTCAACGTTAATTTGAAAATGAATTTATAATTTTCGAATTATCATTTTCTTATTCCATTTCCACTCTCCCTCATTTTTCACTGTTTCACATTCACCACATTAAAATTTAGAAGTATTCCCTATCAATACCAGCGTCAAAATGCTTAACTTTCCTGTCCTCAAATCAATAAAAAATGGAGTTCAAAGTCCATTCACCATATGCTCCTGCCGGTGATCAGCCGGAAGCGATTCTTCAACTGACCAATGGTCTTTTGGCGGGAGAAAAATATCAGACACTTCTCGGAGTTACGGGCTCCGGCAAAACATTTACGATCGCCAAAGTGATCGAACAGGTACAAAGGCCCACGCTGGTACTGACTCATAATAAAACTCTCGTAGCCCAGCTCTATGGAGAGTTCAAACAGTTTTTTCCGGATAATGCCGTAGGATATTTTGTTTCCTATTATGACTATTATCAACCCGAAGCTTACATGCCCGTGAGCGACACGTATATTGAAAAAGATCTTTCCATAAATGAAGAGCTTGATAAATTGCGATTGCAGGCAACGACACAACTGCTTAGCGGAAGAAGGGATATTATTGTTGTTGCATCGGTAAGTTGTATTTATGGTATCGGTAATCCGGATGAATTTGAAAACGGAATCGTTCGCATAAAACGTGGGCAGGTTATTTCGCGTCAGGGCTTTCTTCATGCACTCGTCAATTCACTGTATTCGCGAAACCAGTATGAATTTAAAAGAGGAAGTTTTCGGGTACAGGGTGATACGGTGGATATTAACCTTCCTTATCTCGACTATGGTTACCGCGTTGCTTTTTTTGGTGACCAGATCGAAGAAATCGAAAGCTTTGAGTTATCCAGCGGCAAGCGAATTATGCTCATGGATAATGCAGCCATATTCCCGGCCAATCTGTATCTCGCTCCCAAAGATCTGATTGTGCAGGTACTCGCAGAAATTCAGGATGAAATGGCAGCGCAGGTAAACTATTTCAAGAGTACCGGAAAATTTATTGAAGCACAGAGACTCAGTGAACGGGTAAATTTTGACGTGGAAATGATTCGGGAACTCGGATACTGTAACGGCGTCGAAAACTACTCGCGATTCTTTGACAGAAGAAAACCAGGAACGCGACCCTTCTGTCTATTAGATTATTTTCCAAAAGATTTTTTATGTGTGATTGACGAAAGTCACCAGACAATTCCACAGGTAAGTGGGATGTACGGCGGTGATCGCAGCAGAAAACTGATATTGGTAGACTATGGATTCAGATTACCATCGGCTTTGGACAACCGTCCGCTCAATTTCCATGAGTTCGAGACCATGACAGATCAAACAATTTATGTGTCTGCAACACCCGGCGATTATGAACTTGAAAAATGTGGTGGCGTAGTTGTGGAGCAGGTTGTAAGACCAACTGGTTTGTTGGATCCTCCCATTGAAATTCGACCCAGTGTAAATCAGATCGACGATTTACTGGATGAGATCGACACGCGCATAACAAAAGGAGGGCGGGTACTCGTTACAACATTAACCAAGCGTATGGCGGAAGAAATGGATAAATATCTGCATCGCCTGAATATCAAATCAAAATATATACACAGCGAAGTGGACACACTGGAACGTGTTGAAATTTTGCGTCAGTTACGACTTGGCGATATTGATGTGCTTGTTGGAGTAAATCTCCTTCGCGAAGGATTGGATTTACCAGAAGTAACGCTTGTCGCTATTCTCGACGCGGATAAAGAGGGGTTTCTAAGAAATGAAAGGTCATTAACACAGACGGCAGGCAGGGCTGCACGCAATGTGGATGGGCTTGTAATTTTTTATGCCGATAAAATGACGGAGAGTATGCAACGTACGATCGACGAGACAAGCCGCCGCCGTGAAAAACAAATTAAATTTAATGAGGCGAATTCTATAACGCCGAAAACTATTTTGAAATCCAGACAGGATGTGTTTGCGTCAACCTCTGTTCTTGATATCAAAGGTTTCAATGAAAAAAATCCGTATGCAATCTCCGGTGATCATGACCCAGTTGACATTGCAGCAGAAGAAGAAGCAGAATATAAAACCATTCCCCAAATGGAAAAAGCTATTTCAAAAATTAAAAAAGAAATGGAAAAAGCAGCCCGGGATCTTGATTTCATGGAAGCCGCGAGACTCCGGGATAGTATGTTTACCCTCCAAAAGAAACTAACTGAATTGAAAAACTAAGAGGACTATGGACAAGAAATTATTTCTGTTAGACGCAATGGCTTTGATCTTTCGCGCGTATTATGCCTTGATTCGTTCGCCCCGTATCAGTTCGAGAGGTAAAAATACAAATGCACAATTCGGATTTACCAATACATTGATTGAACTTATAAACAATCAAAAACCTTCTCATATGGCGGTATGCTTCGATACTGAAGCACCTACTGACAGGCATATCGATTTTACAGACTACAAAGCTAATCGTCAGGAAGCACCTGAAGACCTCGTGATTGCAATCCCGGATATTAAAAAAATTGTAAGGGGATTTAATATTCCGATCATGGAACTTGACGGATATGAAGCAGATGATGTTATCGGCACACTCAGTAAACAGGCAGCTGAAGCGGGTTATGAAGTATTTATGGTAACTCCCGATAAAGATTATGGTCAACTGGTCAGCAAGAAAGTCAAAATATATAAACCCGGTTACCAGGGTGGAAGTGTGGAGATCATGGGACCTGATGAAGTATTGGGAAAATGGAATATCAAAAAGATTTCGCAGGTTGTCGACATTCTTGGTCTTATGGGTGACACTGTTGACAATATCCCCGGCATACCTGGTATTGGAGAAAAGACTGCTGCCAAACTGTTGGCAGAATACGGAACACTTGAAAATGTTTTGGAAAATGCAGAGAACATTAAAGGAGCGCTGGGTGAAAAAGTCAAAGCGGGGAAAGACCTTGCGATCATGAGTAAAAAATTAGCCACAATCATCACCGACGTTCCAGTACAATTTCATGAAGAAGATTTCAAACTGAAAGAACTTAACAGAGATGCTCTTCGGGAAATTTTTGTGGATCTGGAATTCAGAACAATTGCCAAAAGAATTCTTGGCGAAGAACTACCAGGTGCGAATGGTCAGAAAGCCGTGCCCGAAGGTGTGCAGCAGGATCTGTTTGGAAATGCTGTGGAATCAAAAGTGAGCACAGAAGTTGAAGAACCTGAGCCAGTTCAGTCTCATGCTGACAAAAATATCTCCAATACAAAACATAACTACATCTGCGCCGATACCGCAGAAAAAAGAATGTCTTTGATCACACAGATGATGGGAGAGAAAGAAGTTTCCTTCGATTCAGAAACTACAGGGATTGATGCAAACAATGCTGATCTTGTTGGCCTGAGTTTTTCCTGGGTACCCGGTGAAGCCTATTATGTGCCGGTACCACCCGAAAGGGAGGCAGTTTTGGAAATTTTATCTGAATTCCGTCCGCTGTTTGAAAACCCGGATAGAATCTGGATAGGTCAGAACGTCAAGTATGATATGCTGGTGTTGAAATGGTATGGGATCGAAATAGCGGGAGAAATTTTTGATACGATGCTCGCACACTACGTAATAGACCCTGATGGGAAAAGAAGTATGGATCTGTTAAGTGCACAATTTCTCGGTTATGAACCTGTACCCATCGAAAATCTGATTGGCAAAAAAGGGAAAAGCCAGGGTAATATGCGTGATGTAGCTTTGGATAAAATCACCGAATACGCGGCGGAAGATGCGGATATCACACTGCAATTAAAAAATGTCTTTCAACCACTTCTTGATAAAAAATCCGTGCGCAAAGTTTTTGAAAAAGTAGATAACCCGCTTGTAAAAGTATTGGCGGAAATGGAGTTTGAAGGAATTCGGGTGGATATGGATTTTCTAAAAAGCTATTCAAAAGAATTAGAAAAGGAGGCTGCGACTGCTGAAGCCAATGTGTACAAGGAAGCTGGTGTGCGTTTTAATTTGTCTTCTCCCAAACAACTTGGTGAAGTATTATTTGACAAACTGAAATTGGATCCAAAAGCTAAAAAAACAAAAACGGGTCAGTATGCAACAGGAGAAGATGTGTTGTTGAAACTCGCACATCAAAGTAAAATTGTAGATGATATTTTGATTTATCGGGAATTAACGAAATTGAAGTCCACTTATATCGACGCACTACCAGTCATCATTAACCGAAAAACCGGACGTGTGCATACCAGTTATGCGCAGGCAGTCGCAGTCACAGGCAGATTATCCAGCAACAATCCCAATCTGCAAAATATTCCTGTGAGAACTGAGAGAGGCAGGGAGATACGAAAAGCTTTCGTTCCACGCGACGAAAATCACCTTCTTGTTTCTGCCGATTATTCACAAATTGAATTAAGGATTGTTGCAGCTATCAGTGGTGATGCAAATATGTGTCTGGCGTTTAAAGAGAAAAAAGATATCCATAGTGCAACTGCCGCCAAAGTTTTCGGTGTGGAAGAAAAAGATGTGAGCAAGGAAATGCGCTACCGGGCCAAGAGTGTCAACTTCGGGATTATTTATGGTCAGGGTGCATTTGGACTTGCTGATAACCTCGGGATCAGTAGAACCGAAGCCAAAGAGATCATAGATAACTACAAAAAGCAATTTGCAAACATTCAGAAGTATATGGATGATACCATTCAGTTTGCACGTGAAAATGGTTATGTGGAAACGCTCATGGGTCGTAAGCGCTGGTTAAGAGACATCAACTCCGGCAATTTCACCGTGAGGGGATTTGCGGAAAGAAATGCCATTAATTCACCTATACAGGGTACGGCCGCGGATATGATCAAAATGGCAATGATCAAAATCCATGAGACATTTAAGAAACATCGTTTTAAATCAAAAATGCTGCTTCAGGTTCATGATGAACTGGTTTTTGATGCTCATAAGGATGAAGTAGAGATCATTAAGCCAATAATTATAGAATGTATGCAAACGGCCCTTTTGCTGCCAAATGGGGTACCTGCCGAGGCTGAAATAGGATCCGGACTAAACTGGCTGGAAGCCCATTGACCTGGTAACGGCTAAATGGTTCAACATTTGCACTATCCTCTAAGCCTTAAGGCTTAAGGGCTAATGTTTCTTTCTTAATTAACAATTCATTGTAACATAAGCATTATACTTTGGGGTTATATAATAGTCTTATTATAATAGATAAACGCTCAATCGCGTTAGGCATTAGTTGCGAAAGCGTTGGCCTACAAAACTCATAACATATGAAAAAGTCTATTTCTAAACTTTTAATGCTCATTATCGCAGTTCTGGCATTTGGCTTCAGCAGAGCTGCCGATGAATGGCCCAAATTGATTAATACTGCAAATGGAACTCAAATCAAGGTGTATGAGCCTGAGCCTGAGTCATTTAAGGGGAATACCCTGATGTTCAGGTCTGCCATTTCTGTCTTGGAAAGTGGAACCAACGATCCGGTTTTTGGTGCTTTCTGGGCAACTGCAAAGGTGGAAACGGACCGGGATAATCGTACACTAACATTTGATAATCTGGATGTTACCTCGATTCGTGTACCAGCTATTGAAGGCCAGGACACGATCGACTATATTGACGATGCCCTGGAATCTCAGTTTCCCACTGTTGCAGGGGCGATTTCCCTGGACGCTATCGTTGCAACTTTAAATCAAAATCAACAGGAGAATAAAATCTCCCAGGGTATCTCCAACAAACCTCCAATAGTAATTTTTAGAACCCAGCCGTCTATGCTTGTGTTGATGGATGGCGAACCAAAGATTCAGCTCAATAAAGATCTTAATGTTGATGTGGTGGTTAACACGCCTTTTACTATTATTAAAAATAGCGATGGTCGTTTTTATCTTTACGGTTCAAAACACTGGTACGTTTCCGCCGCAGCAACCGGACCATATGAATATACAAACGGGACGGTACCTGATAATATTCACAACATTGAAAATCAGATCAACAGCAAATCGCAGAATAACCAGGCAGATAATGGTAAGTCATCGAATACCAATGTAATTCCCAGTATCATCGTAAGTTCGAAACCAGCAGAACTCATACAATCCAACGGTGAGCCTAATTTTACACCTATACAGGGTACAAACCTGCTTTACGTCAGCAACTCAGATAATGATATTTTTATGGACGAAAACTCACAGGAGTACTTTGTGCTGATTTCAGGAAGATGGTTCCAGACTAAAAACCTTACTTCAGATGATTGGAATTATACTCCTGCTGACCAGTTACCTGGTGATTTTGCCAAAATCCCTCCCGGATCACCTAAAGACAATGTACTGGCAAGTGTAGCCGGAACTGATGCTGCAAGAGATGCAGTAATGGACGCTCAAATTCCTCAGACAGCCAAAGTAGATCGAAACAGTACTACTACTTCTGTTGAATATGATGGTCGTCCAAAGTTTACGGACATAGATGGAACAAATTTGCAATACGCGGTAAATACATCTTCTACAGTACTGCGCAATGGAGGTGATGGCCGTTTTTATGTCGTTGATAATGGTGTATGGTTTGTTTCAGATAATGCTTCAGGTCCCTGGGCTGTTAGTACCGTTAGGCCTGTTGACGTTGACCTTATACCACCTAGTTATCCGGTATACAATGCCAAATTTGTTAATATATATGATGTAGATCCCAATTATGTTTACTCAGGATATACTCCTGGTTATCTCAACAGCTATGTATATGGACCAACCGTTGTTTACGGAACAGGATTTTATTATGCACCCTGGTATGGTGCCTATTATTATCCAAGACCCTGGTCATGGGGATTCAACTTCTGCTATACTCCATACTTTGGATGGGGATTTGGTTGGGGGTACAGCGCCGCATGGTTCAGTGTAGGTTTCGGTTATGGATACGGATATGGACATTACGGATATGGTTACAGAGGTTGTGGCTGGTGGGGTCCATCCTTTTATCATCCGGCTGTATGGGGTGGATGGCATGGAGGCCCAAGGCCCTCAGGATTCTATGGAAATAATTTCTACGTACATAACGGTGTGCATGTAAACTATGCGAATAATGTATATAGAAACAGGGCGGGAGTTACCAGTCAAAGTTATAACAGGCCGAATGGAATTGCTTCCAGAACAATGAACTACAATCGTCCGACAACGAATAATGCAAACAGGAATGGTAATATGGCTCCCGGAAACAATAATGCAGGTGCAAGACCTCATACTACGGGATATAATAACAGGCCGGGGACTAATGGAGCTGGTATGTCCAATGGATCTTCAAGGCCTTCTATATATTCAGATCGTCAGGGAAATGTATACCAACGCCCACAGGCAAACAGCAACTGGCAGCAAAGGCAAAACAGAAGTTGGGCTCCTGTTAACAATGCCAGACCTGAGGTTCAGCAGAATCTCAATCGCCAG
>DATHPV010000583.1:0-3332 GCA_035483495.1 Puia sp. | reverse complement strand
GTTTTCGTATTCCTCTAACGCCTCTTTAAATCCTTCATCTCCTAACTCGTCATCTTCATCCGCATAATCTTCACGACTGGGAAGATCCGGTCTTTCCAGGGACTGCACATGGAAGTAATTGTATTTAGGCAATAATTTATTACCCGGGATTAAACTCACTAAGTCTTCGTGTCTGTCAGGGTTACCCCGAAATAATAAAGCTTCCGGCTGATCCTTTACCAAAATTGTTTTTATTTTCAAAGAAAAATTCAACAAGCATTTCTTTTTGAAACATTCCTTATTTGAACAGATAGACTCCTTGGCCTGATCGGGAAAAAGCGAATTCAAGGTGGCACTATTAAACTTACAGAAAGTACAAGCCCCCATTGTCGGAAGCAACTCCTGGTCATTCATATCAAAAGGCGCTTCAGTTAAGTCATAACGAAACCTATCTAAAGCATATGAAGTATCGGGCATCGTGAAATCTTCATCCTCCTTCCATTCCAAGCAATATTCTTCAAAAAATTCCTTTTGAGATTCAGAGGAAACAGTTGCTATATCATATGCTTGTTGCACAGTACACTTATCAGCCATAAATAAATCCCGGATTGGCTCAATGAGTGAAAGTAGTTTCAAGCGTTTATAAACAAATGCCTTGGATTTGCCAATTCTCAAAGAGATTTCATCTACGCTCTTATAATCACTTTGAAGTCGTTCTATTGCGAATGCCTCTTCCATTGGATGCGTATCTGACCTTTGCAGATTTTCTGACAACTGTATCTCAATAACTTCCTGATCAGTTAACTCAACAATGTTTACCGGCACCTCCTCCAATCCTGCAATTTTTGCAGCCCGGAATCGTCTTTCACCCGCAACCAATTCATATCGGCAGGATTCAGAACGCCTGACAACCAGATTCGAAATAATCCCATGCTGTGCAATATCCTCGGCTAATTCATCCAATTCTTTTTTTGAAAAAGATTTGCGGTAATTTAATGGGCTGGTATCTAATTCATTAATAGGTATGCTTTTTAATTCACCTCCTTTCAAGAAATGAGATGTATTGGAATCTGTTGGTAACGGGCTGGTCTGCTTCTGCTTTTTAGTTTCTTTGTACAGTATTCTTTTTGTCGTTTGCATATATAAAGTTTTTAATATAGTCGATTAATAACCTAAAATGGTAAGTCTTCCACTGGCGGGTTTTGAACTTTGTTTTCTTCTGCCGGCGTTTCTTTTTTTCCACCTCCATGCAGTATGATGTTACTGATTCGACAATTAAGGCCACATTGTGCTTCGCCTTCTTGGTTTATCCATGCTCTGGCTGTAATACTTCCGTATAGCTCAACGATATCGCCTTTTTTTAAATAAGGCTGAATTCCGGTGTTCTTCCAATAAGAACAGTCTACGAATTTGACTGGTCTTTTCCCTGACTTTGATTTGTAATTTTCGTTGATTGCAATTGTAAAATGTACCACCTGCTTTTCATCCGAGGTGCTTTCGGTTTTTGCATCTGCCGTTATTCGGCCAACTAAAATTTCCATAACTATAGATTTAATAAATGAAAAAATAATTTAATAAGAAAAAACGGAAAAAAAGAAAGCATGAAAAACCGGCAGTGGGTTCGAAAGACACCAAAAGGAAACGGAATAAAAGATGGCAAGTGCTAAGGCACTGTGTTATGCCGTAAGCTTTTGGTCGTGGGAAGGCGGCCGGTAACTTGCTTTCGCTTTTGTCCGTTCAACTAGTAAAACTCAAAAATTAGGAAAACGCATCATCGATGAAATAATATTTCACTGATTTAAATTCAAATGAAACAGAAATGATATCAAATTGAAAAATCGCATCTTCACCAAATCCTTCGAGAAATGCCATTGAAGAATTTTTTAAACTTCTCCACTTCCGTCTGTTAATTCTTTCTTCCGGAAAGCCGAACGTATTTGTTCGACTTGTTTTGACTTCTATGAAGTGAAGAACACCTTTCTTCCTGGCAATAATGTCAATTTCGCCATGTCTATACCGCCAGTTTTTAAACATTATTTGATACCCCTGCTCAATTAACCAATAAGCCGCCAACAATTCTCCTTTCCTTCCTGTGTCATTATGCGTGGCCATATGAGAAATTTAATATTTTCAGATAAGTTGAACTTATAGGCGAGGTATGACAGTCTTTTTTGCCGATACGATCTGGAACGGTTTATCAAGAGTTCGAAACGCAATAGCTTCAGCAACATGTTCTAATTCTATTTCTTCTTTTCCTTTCAGGTCAGCTATTGTACGTGCTACTTTCAAAATGCGGGAATATGACCGGACTGAAAGCTGAAGCATGTCCATACTTTTAAGAAGATAGATTCTACTACGCGAATCCAGTTTGCAAATTGTTTCTATTCTGCTGTCCTGCATCTGGGCGTTACAATGTACCCCAGGCTCTTTTTCAAAACGACGCGTTTGGATTATTCTGGCTCGTATAACTCTATCCCTGATAACTGCCGAAGTTTCCTGATCTCCATTTTGTTCAACAATTTCGGAGGCTGACATTGAATCGGCATCAATATGAAGATCGATTCTTTCCATGACTGGCCCTGATACTCTTCGCCTATACCAATAAATTGCTGTTTTATTGCATGTGCATTTACGATTTGGATGACCGAGATTACCGCAAAGGCAAGGATTCATTGCCGCCAGCAACATGAACGAGGCAGGATATTCTATTGAACATTTTGTTCTTGCGATCAATACTTTTCGGGATTCAAGTGGTTGACGTAGTACTTCTATCGCACTTCTTTTAAATTCTGGTAATTCATCAAGAAATAAAACACCATTATGTGCCAACGATATCTCACCAGGCATTGGAATAGTTCCTCCTCCACTAAGAGCAATATCACTACTTGTGTGATGAGGACTGCGGAATGGTCTTTCAGTAATCAAGCCTGTGAGATTTTCTCGTTGACTCAATACACTGTGAATACGAGTAGTTTCCAGGGCTTCATCAAGGGTCAGTGGTGGTAAAATGGATGGAAGACGGCTTGCCAGCATTGTCTTGCCATTTCCCGGGGGGCCGATCAGCAAAGCATTGTGTCCACCAGCGGCCGCAATTTCCAGAGCTCGCTTTACACGATATTGTCCTTTAACATCTTTAAAGTCCGGAGTATCTGTCTTGATTTTTGGGTTAAAGCTTTTTGCTATGGTGGGTGAAAGTTCTCCGTCACCATTTGTAAACTCGATAATTTCCCTAATATGAGAAACACCGTACACATTTATGCCCTTTACCAGCGATGCCTCCTGAGAATTTCCCTTCGGCAAAATGATTCCTTTAAAGCCACTTTTTGCCGCTTGATAGGTCATACAAAATGCAC
>DATHPV010000582.1:0-6119 GCA_035483495.1 Puia sp. | reverse complement strand
AAGCGGGATCATGATGAAATTCTTCTCTTTGATACGTTTTGTTTTTTTTGTGTTGATAAAGCAGCCCACCTTTCAATTGTGTGAATACCGGATATGAAAAATTCCTCGACAGATATTCATCCGGTTCAATTTCAATAATACCCATCAGGTTCATCACTTCAAGTAGTCCGTGGGCTACCCTGCCCGATCCGGTTATTACAACTTTTAAATTGGGAAGTTTGATGCCAAAATATCCGTGTATAAGCTGACGGAAACTCGGTTGTTTGTAAACCCTCGGCAGTTCATATTTTCCAGTACGGCTGCCATAAGCCATCATGCCATTATGTGCACCCACAACGCCTGCAAAAAAACCGAATCCAAGAATCCGCTGCCCGTCATCATGTTCCATGCACTCGTAATCTATCAGCGTGATTTTCTTCTCCAGTATCCTGCGGAATAAATCCCGGTTATAGGGTTGCATTTTTTTTGTGTGGGAGAACAACAGATATTTCTTGCCCTCAATAAGCTGATCTTCCCGCACTTCCTTGATGCCAAATAAATAATCACATTCACTCATGTCTTCCGTAATGGTAACGCCCGCCATTTCGTATTCCTTATCCGTATAACAGCGTATTCCGGAAGGCTGGGCATAGATCTTCAGTTCAGTAAAATTTTTCTGCAGCCATTTGCATTGGGATGGAATAAGCGCCACCCTGTTATCGGCGGGGATTTTCGTTTCACGGATCAATCCAATGCGAATCATGAATTCCTTATTTATCCGGAAAGATATTCATTTTTAAAGTTTGTAAAATTTAACCCGCTTGATTTTAATCCTTAATTTGGTGTATGAAGATGAGTGGAAAGATGAAAAACAGGAAGACATTCCCGGATTTGCTTTTTTTAATTGTCGTTCTTTTTCTTGCGTTCGCATCTTTCATTTCCTATCAGCAAATCACCAAACATAATCAGGCTTCGGGCCTCGTCGCACACGCCAACCTCGTCAGGTTCAAACTGGGAGAAACACTCACTATCTTAAGAACAGCCGAAAAAAATGAACAGGATTCCATTCGTGCCGGCAATCTCGTTTTCGCTGCCCATCTGGAAAACGATTCATTACTCGCCTATCAGCTCTTAAATAAATTAGATTCACTGGTACATGAAGATAAAAACCAGCACGCCGAAATTCTAAAGCTCAGTTCTTTGATCAGAAAATGGCTCAACAATCTTCATAATGAACATCTCAGAGCCGAAAAAACAAAAGCAGACCTGTCTAATTTTTTGTCCGAAGGACAGGCTATCATGAACAGGATACAGCTTTTATTTATAGATATGCGTCATGCCCAGGATGACATGTTATTGGCAAAAATTCAGGAAAAAGACAGAACGGCTTTTCTGATCCCTTTGTTCTCCATGATTTTTTCTTTAATCGCCATCATTCTGATAACAGGAACATTTTTCAGGTTACGCAGCGAAACAAGATTGAGAAAACAGGCGGAAGGCGAGCAGGCTGTCATTCATAATTTCTTTCAGCAGGCACCCGCGATGCTTGCCATTCTAAAAGGTCCGGAACTTGTATTTGAATTTCTGAATCAGTCCTTTCAGGTTTTAATCGGAGGAAGGAATCCTGTTAATCTTCCTTTAAGAGAAGCTTTTCCATCAGCAACCGGTCAGGGTTATTATGATATTCTGGATTCTGTTTATAAAACGGGAAATCCCTTTGTGGGCAAGGAAATGCCGCTCGAAGTAAGACGTGGAAATAACGTAGAATCTATTTTCATCAACATTATTTGCCAGGTACTTAAAAATAGTTCAGGTGAAACAGATGGCGTACTCGTTTTTTGTTATGATGTGTCTGAACAGGTTCATGCCAGGACCCGTCTGCAGGAACTGGAAAGCCGGTCAAGGCTCGGCATCGAAGCTGCGCGTATGGGAACCTTCGACTGGGATTTGCAAAATGAACACTTTATAAGTTCCGAAAGACTGGTTGAAATTTTCGGGTATCACAATGCCTCCGAAGTTTCTCACCAGGACCTGATCAATCGCTTTCTTCCGGAAGACAAATCAATCCGGGATAATGCGGTAACAGATTCTTATAAAACCGGCTCTTTAGCTTATGAAGCGCGTATCCGATGGGCTGATCAGTCCATACACTGGATCAATGTGTATGGCAAAATTTTCAGCGACGATTCCAGAAATATACTCAGAATGTATGGCACAGTGGTAGACGTTACTCCGCAAAAAGTTGCTTTGGAAGAAATAAGAGAAAGTGAAGCAAAATTCAGGCTGCTGGCGAATGCAATGCCCCAGATGATATGGACAGCTGATAAAAACGGAAATCTGAATTATTTTAACCAGGCAGTATATGATTATACAGGACTCGAATACAAAGAGATTGCAAATAGTGGCTGGCTGATAAACATTCTGCATCCGGAAGATCGTGATCTGAATATTAAAAAATGGGCGGGTTCGCTAAAATCGGGTAAAGAATTTATTATTGAGCATCGTTTCAGAAATATAAATGGAGAATACCGTTGGCAACTCAGCAGGGCCATTCCACAGAAAGACAACCAGAATAGTATCCAGATGTGGATTGGTTCCAGCACAGATATTCAGGAACAGAAACATTTCATGCAGGAACTCGAAAAAAGTGTAACCGAAAGAACACAGTCCCTGAATTATACAAATATGATATTGAAACAGACCATTTCTGAACTGGAGCAGAGTAATGCAGAACTGGCTTCCTTCAATTATATCGCGAGCCACGATTTGCAGGAGCCACTTAGAAAAATTATTGCATTTTCGAAACGTATTGAAGATCTGGATCATGCCAGTTTATCTGGTTTGTCGAAGGACTATTTCAACAGAATTATTTCAGCTACGTCAAGAATGCAAAATCTGATCGATGCCTTTCTTTCTTATTCCCAATCCAGTAATATCAGTGCTGTATTTGAACCCGCGGACCTGAATAATATTTTGAATGAAGTGAAAGCTGATTTCACAGAGGTATTAGAACAAAAAAATATCATTTTTGAAAACCAGTCCTTACCAACTTTAACCTGCATCCCATTACAGGTGAACCAGCTTTTTACCAACCTGATCGGAAACGCCATTAAATACAGCCGGCCGGAGATTCAGTGCAGAATTGAAATTTTTGCTGAAGAACTGAACGGCAATGATCTGTCGTTTGAAGGAGTGAATGCCGGGAGCCGTTATTGGAAAATTAGTGTTCAGGATAACGGTATCGGCTTTGACCAGACTTACGAGAGTCAGATTTTTGAGCTTTTCCAGAGACTTCATAAAAGGCATGAATACGCAGGTACAGGTATCGGTTTAGCCATTTGTAAAAAAATCATGCGAAATCATAAAGGATTTATTGACGCTTATGGAAATTCAGGAACAGGATCGGTATTTTCTGTGTATTTTCCGTCTTTATTCGAAGATTACTTGCCCGAAAGACCACATAACCAGCTCTGATGGACCAAGCTCATAGGATTATTTTAATTGACGACGATCCTGATGACCAGCTTTTTTTCCGCGATGCCGTTCAGGTAGTACAACCTGACCTGCTTTGCGAACTGGCTTCCAATTGCCAGGAAGCTTTTGATCAACTGGAACTACCACCTCCGCCAGATTATATTTTTATGGATCTGAATATGCCGGTGATGAATGGCTTTGATTGCCTCGTTTTTTTAAAGAATAAAAGCGAATACAGGGATATTCCGATTATTATTTTCACCACGTCAAAAAATCAAAACGATATATCCAGAACCCAGCAGCTGGGCGCCAGATGGTATATGACAAAACCGGACGACTTTAAGGTTCTGTGTTCCAAGCTGAATAAAATTCTAAATA
Source organism: Puia sp. (assembly GCA_035483495.1). Lineage (GTDB taxonomy): Bacteria > Bacteroidota > Bacteroidia > Chitinophagales > Chitinophagaceae > Puia. The sequence goes on along the minus strand of DATHPV010000582.1, from coordinate 2,288 downwards.
AAGACGACTTGGTCGGAGCTTATACTATTTAATCGATTTTTGGTTATTGATTATGAATGATGGGTTATGAGTTCAAGTCCATAACCCATAACTCATAACCCATAACTACTTAGGACTGCTTATTATATCTCTCTATTACCTGACACGCTCCGTCTGCTGTGCCTTTGACAGTGATCCATCCCTTACTGTCCTGCAGTTTTACATAGTAATCTGTTTCAGCTTCGGTATTCGTTTCTGTAATGCCGAACACTGTTTTGTCGGGAAATTTTTTATGGAGTTCCCATGCAAGATGAATAGGTATCAGACTGATGTCGGTATAATACCTTTCTGACTCAATAAAATTTCCGTCGTGGTCATACTCAATTTCCGAGATAACGGAGTTCTCTCTAAAATGAACAAAATAATGCCCCCCACTTTCATTCCAGTCAACCTTTTCTGCCATGGGAAATGCAGTTTGAAAGGCTTTAATTAATTTCTCATTAATGGTTGCAGGGCTTTTGCCGGCAAACGCGTGCATTTGGGCTACAAGTGCAAACAGGCTAATGAGACCCGCTAATCTTGTTTTCATACATAATCGTTTTTTGAGTTGGATAATAGTATTTGATTGTACATCCAATGTATACACGAATAGTATATCAAGCCAAGTACTTAGGTATCAATGGGTGTTGCATGAAAAATTAAATTTAATTAAACTATAACAGGCATCATTAAAGTATATATTTTCCCAGCTGAAACATTAAAATCCCCACCCAACTAAGAAACTTTTCGTATTAACATTTTGTTGTGTTCTTATACATTCGGGATCAACGGTAACACGCATTGTGAAAAAAGCCCGTCTGAACAGATCTGTAAAAGCCGTACCTTAAGATATAAATTGTAATTCGGGTGTTCTTCAAATAGGCAAATGCTGTTTAACAGAATAGAACATGAAGTTTAAAATTCCACGCGTCGCCAGGTTATTCAACCCCGAATTCATTCCGGCTGTACTCAATGCCGGGAATGTCTGGTCAATTTACACTCTGAAAGTTTCCTTCAAACTGGCAGATTCCCGATAGGTCTCACATACTGAATCAATGGAAAATCTCGCCTTATTTACCTGCATCTTTTTCATCCTGACCGTTGCGTTGACGGTAATGATTTTCACCCGGGCAAATACGCGTTCAGGGGCTTTGATAGTAGTTATATCAGTCTGGCTGGCCATTCAGGCCTTACTATCCATATCAGGCTTTTATGAAGTAACAAACACCGTTCCTTCGAGATTTATTTTTTTCGCCGTACCGCCGATGCTGTTGATCATATTGTTTTTTCTTTCTTCTATGGGAAGAAATTACATCAGCAAACTGGATACCGGATTACTTGTGCTATTGCATACTGTAAGAATTCCCGTAGAAATAACGCTCTATCTTTTATTCCTGGGCGGACAGGTGCCAAAGCTGATGACATTTGCCGGTGGCAATTATGATATCCTGTCAGGCCTCAGCGCTCCAATCATTTACTATTATGGATTCAGAAAAAAACTACTCAGCCGGAATATCGTTTTAATTTGGAACATCATTTGCCTTGGGCTCCTTTTTTATATTGTCTATCATGCCATGCTTTCGGCACCTTCAAAGTTCCAGCAATTTGCATTTGATCAGCCCAATGTAGCGATCCTGCATTTTCCTTACGGGTGGCTGCCCTCTTTTATCGTTCCAACCATTTTTTTCTCTCACCTGGTTATTTTCAGATGGTGTTTTCAACCCCGGAGAAACCAATGAAAGCCAACACCCAGTGTAACACCATTGGTTGCTGTGTTCAGCGTATAGTTGTTAGGGTTAGAAGTGATCTTTCCCGAAGTTGTATTTGTTGTATAACTGTTATTTATATCGTAGTTATGTACATGGCTATAACTGTAACCCAAAGCAACGTCCATGCCTATGCGCTTGTAAAAGAAATGGGTGAACCCGATACTGGCCCCGGCGTTCCAGGTAAGAATATCCGAAACCTTCCCATTGGTACTTGCAGTAGACGTCGTATTATAACTGGAGCCGGAACTGGTTCCACTCCCGGTACCCACTGCTCCGTTTATCTGTCCATATAACCAGTTATTTGCTGAAAGTGCCGCCAGATAATAACGCAAAAAAGGTCCGAGTGTTACCGTCATGGTTGTTGTACTGGTTGTACTGCCGGTGCTCGTGTTGTTTGTATTCGTGGTAGTGCTGGTTACGTGAGAATTGCTGATGCTGAAAGCCGGAGTAGCTCCCAGCACAAAATGTGGAGAAAGAAAAACGCCAACCTGTGGCCCCACA
>DATHPV010000581.1:0-4181 GCA_035483495.1 Puia sp. | reverse complement strand
AAGGAACTTTGCGAAAAAGGACTGAAGACTATTATGCTTGAAAGGGGAAGAGATATTGTACATGTAAAAGATTATGTAAACGCTACCAAAGAAGCATGGGATTACCCGCACCGTGGTCGACGTACACAGGAAATGATTAAGGAATATCCTGTGCTTAAAAGAGATTATCCATTAAGTGAAACCAACCTTGATTACTGGTGCAGTGATCAGGATAGTCCCTACACTGAAATCAAAAGATTCGACTGGTTCCGTGGATACCATGTAGGCGGCAGGTCACTCATGTGGGGTCGCCAAAGCTATCGATGGAGCGATCATGACTATGAGGCTAATGCACGAGATGGCCATGGTGTAGATTGGCCCGTGCGTTATAAAGAAATTGCGCCCTGGTACGATTATGCTGAAAAATTTGCGGGTATAAGTGGTAACCGCGACGGGTTGGATGTTTTGCCGGACGGGCAATTTATGCCGCCGATGGACATGACCTGTGTTGAAAAAGACTTTGCGACCCGCATGAAAGATCAGTTTAAAGGATCCCGACCTGTTATTATAGGCAGAACCGCCAACTTAACGGAGGCTTTGCCGGGCAGAACGAACTGTCAATTCAGAAACAAATGTGCGCTGGGATGTCCATTTGGAGCTTATTTCAGTACGCAGTCTTCAACATTACCGGCCGCTATTAAAACCGGAAATTTAACGGTGCGGCCATGGGCTATTGTAACAAAGATTCTTTACGACAAAGATAAAAAAAGAGCCACCGGCGTTGAAGTCCTGGATGGAGAAACCAACAAGACGTATACTTACAATGCTAAAATTATTTTCCTGAATGCATCCACATTGAATAGCGCATGGATCCTGATGAATTCAGCGACTGATATCTGGCCTGATGGACTGGGAAGCAGCAGTGGTGAGCTGGGGCACAATATCATGGACCATCATTTGGGTGTAGGCGCTGGTGGAACAGTGGAAGGTTTTGAAGATAAATATTATTATGGAAGAAGAGCGAACGGCATATATATACCGCAATTCCGAAATGTTGGTGGAGACAAACGGGATTATTTGCGTGCATTTGGATACCAGGGCGGCGGTGGTCGTGAAGGATTTATGCGCAGCCCGGAAGAAGTGTCAATCGGAGCCGGTTTGAAAGATGCTTTAACTGAACCGGGTTCCTGGACCTTACACATCGGTGGATTCGGGGAAACTTTGCCTTATCACGAAAATAAAATCACGCTTGATAAAACAAAAAAAGACAAGTGGGGACTAAATGTTCTGGCGATGGACATTGAATACAAGGAGAATGAAAAGAAAATGCGTATTGATATGAAAAATGATGCGATGGAAATGCTTAGCGCTACAGGTGTGAAAAATATAAAGGGTTATGATGGAGACGGTACTCTGGGTCGTGGTATTCATGAAATGGGATCGGCGAGAATGGGTAAGGATCCCAAAACATCTGTACTTAATAAATGGAATCAGGTTTGGGATGCGCCGAATGTATTTGTAACGGACGGATCTTTTATGGTTTCTGCATCCTGCGTAAATCCTTCACTTAGCTATATGGCCTTTACAGCCCGGGCAGCAGACCACGCGGTAAGTGAGCTGAAGAAAGGGAACATTTAACTAAGTGTGAGAGTGTGAGAGTGTGGAAGTAAATTATTCAGTAGTTTTAGGCTTTAAGCTTTAGGCTTTGGGCTTTTTCAAATTTTAAAATCAAAAAGATGAACAGAAGAGAAGCACTTTCGTCAGTAGCGCTGCTGCTTGGCGGAACGATCATCGGAGCTGAAATGTTTTTATCTGGTTGTACGAATGAAAATAAAAAAATCGGCACACTCGGATTGGATTTTTCTCCGGAAGACACATCGTTCCTGGACGAGGTCGGCGAAACCATTATTCCAGCTACGGATACGCCTGGCGCGAAAGAAGCGAAAATTGGTGAGTTCATGCATACAATAGTCAGAGACTGTTACAACAAACCAGATCAGGACATATTTATCGCTGGTATGGGCAAGCTCAATGAAGCCAGTAAAACGATGAATGGAAAGTATTTTCTTGAATCAAGCCCCGATGAACGTAAAAAGTTACTTACAGCACTGGATAAAGAGCAAAAAGAATACACGGCGAATAAAAAACCAACAGATCCTGCGCATTATTTCCGAATGATGAAGGAGCTGACTGTGTGGGGTTATTTTACATCAGAACCCGGCGCTACCAAAGCACTCCGGTACATTGCTGTACCTGGGAGATATGAAGGATGTATTCCGTATAAAAAAGGCGATAAGGCCTGGGCAACTTAGGGATTTACCATACCCAAATCCTGGTGTCTTTTCTTTAATGCATCTAAAGCTTGTGTTTCCTTTTCAAGCAAGCTTTGTTGTGTTCCGCGATCCTGCGTATTTTTCTCGAGTGCGGCCTGTGCGTTCCTTAATTTTTTCTCATAATCCGATTGATTATCCAAAAGCTTATTCATTTTATTATGAGCCTTGGAAAGAGCAGCCTGATCACCGGTTGCAATGAGACTTAATGCCCGGGTTTCTTTGTCCTGATCGTTTTTATTTTCCACTAAGTCACTTTGATAACCCCGGATTTTTTTTGCAATGTCTCCCGAATCATTTTTTAAACTTAGCAAATTTGATTTAATCTTGTCTACTGCCTTCTGCTGTGCTTTTATATCCTGTTTCAGGGAATAACTGAGAACATAATGTTTCAGGCTGTCAAGATAAACCAACGAACACTTCATTAGAGAGCTGTCCACAATTGTGGACGGTGAAATGGTTTCGCCTTTTTTAACGGGTAGAAGACTTATTGTAATTAAATCTTTTTCGGAATGACTCTTTTTTTCTATCGAAAAATAAGTATCGGCGACAACAGCAGATCCACTGTCCAGTGGTACAGATCTGAAAACGATAAAATCTTTAAAATGAGAATCTTTAAAACCCTTGCGTGACATATAATCTTTTACAGCATCATTTACGACGCCTTCTTCCAGTGTTACCTGGATGGCTGCTACAGAATAGATATTCTTTTGGAATAATAAACTGCCCTTATAGGATTGCGCATTCAGAAATGCAGAAATAAATATCATTGGAAGGAGAGATAACAGAAATTTTCTCATGTTAGGGGTTTTGTGTAATGTATCCGCAATGTCCAGGGTATTACAAACATACTTTAAGTTTAATAAATAAAAAGACCCGATCATTGAATTCAAATGACCGGGTCTTCCGTATTAAATATTTTATCTCTGGTTTCGGGGTCCCAGATAAATAAGATTAAATTCTCAATGGAATTTATCTTGAGCCATATCCCACATATCCCTGTGTAGCCTTACATCCGCTTTTGCCCGAACTTCTATAGCTGGCACAAGAAGCAAACATGGATGTTGCTACAGCAACGATTGCGATAAATAAAAAAGTCTTTCTCATTTTCCTGGGTATTTTAAATTAATAATAAAAGCCTGGTATCAGGTAGACCTGCCAGGTAAATCAGAGGAACGGAATTTAGCTCAAAGCTTTACGCCCAACGTTTGACGCCAGGAGTTGAAAAATTTTCGAGGGTAGTACTTGGCCTGAAACTGAAAGCATACCGCTTAAATCAAGGCTGCAGGATGTTCGAAGGATTAATTCGGGATGAAGCAAAATAAAACAATATAATTCGTATTTGCAATAGGGTGCGGGTCCAATTAGATATTTTTTGTGATTCCGTCTGGCTAAGATACTTTTAGCTCTCAGCTAAATATTTCATTTGCAAGTTCATTTTATAGCGATCGGAGGTAGTGTAATGCATCAGTTGGCGATAGCGTTGTCGCGAAAAGGTTATCTCGTAACCGGCAGTGATGATGAAATATTCGAACCGGCCAGATCAAATCTGACGAAACAGGGTATTCTGCCAGCGGAATTGGGCTGGAATCCTGAAAGGATACATTCCAGGCTGGATGCCATTATCCTTGGGATGCACGCAAAAGAGGATAATCCGGAACTTTTAAAAGCCAGACAGACTGGCCTTAAAATCTACTCTTTCCCTGAGTATATTTTTGAAGAAAGCAGGAATAAAAAACGGGTCGTTATTGGGGGTAGTCACGGCAAAACCACCACGACTTCGATGATTATGCACGTGTTACAGGGGGCTGGAAAGAATTTTGACTATATGGTTGGTGCCCGAATTCCCGGATTTGAATTCTCGGTGTCTAT
>DATHPV010000580.1:0-4566 GCA_035483495.1 Puia sp. | reverse complement strand
CTCCAATCGTTTCCTTTATTTCTCCAAACGGTCCGTTGGTAACCACTCCCTTGTATCCAACTACTCTTGCATCTTTGAAAAGCAATCCGTTGCCTCCCACCATTTTGTTCTTTGCAGAAATACCCGCGATCCAGTCCATCGTCTGCTTCATCCAGACCTGAATTTGTTCCGGAGATGCAACTGCATTTCCATCCTCGTGCCTGAAAATCAAAATAAATTCGTCCATGATTTTTTTATTTATTCGTTAGATAATAATGTTCTCCAAAAATGAAATTCAAAAAGAATCAGTCCAAATAACCCGACAATAAAAGCCAATAAAACCATTGGTATAAATATCAGCAATACGTTGATCAGCCTGTAAGTTTTTGTCATTTTTCTTGTTCCTCCTTTTTATCCTCATTTTTGAGTTACTCTATATAACAAGTGGCCCTATAGGAATTGGACATTTGCCTGAAAATTTCACAATTGAACGCTTTATGTAACAAAAGCGGACAGTCTGGATATTCAAATGAAACTATCTTATTGATTAATAGACAAATATAAACAGGCATTTGATTGGTTAGTCTTAAGCGGAAATCATCGCGCTATGCTTAAAAACTATGTTCTGGTAGCATTTCGGAACCTGATTAAAAACAAATCCTCTTCTGTTATAAATATAATGGGTTTGGCAATCGGACTTTGCAGTTGCATGCTCATCGGCATTTTCATTCAAAACGAGCTGAGTTATGACCGGTTTGAAAAAAAGGGAGACCGAATCGCCAGGGTTATAATGGATTATTCCTTTGCCGGAAGTAAGGAATCTAAACAGGGAAATTTCACCAGCATGAAAGTTGCTCCTACGTTAAGGAGAAAATTTCCGGAAGTGGAAAATGCTGTTCGCATGTATCAGACTCAAAGGATAATCAGCTATAAAGACAAACTGCTCGATGAAAAAAAGTTCATGTTTGCTGATTCCACCTTTTTCAAAATATTTTCTTTGTCGCTTCTCGAAGGTAATATTCAGCATATCCTGAATTTGCCACATCAGGTGGTGGTAACAAAATCTACAGCGCAATTATATTTTGGCAATGAAGAACCAGTAGGCAAACTGATACAGGTTGGTACAGACAGCATTCCCTTCGTGGTAACAGGTGTAATGCAGGACTGCCCCGTCAATTCTCAATTTAAATTCAATTTTCTCGCATCGTTCACAACACTGGATGTTGCAGAAGAAGAGCAAACCTATTGGGATGCCAATTACACCACGTATGTACTATTAAAAAACCCTGCTACAGAAAAAACTCTGGAACAAAAGATAAATGAATTCATGCAAAAGGAAATGGCCGGACAGGGAGCCAGTATCCAATTCCATCTGGAACCATTCATGCGAATTCATTTGTACTCAGAATTCGACGGCTTCGAACCCAATGGCAATATCAAATACATATATATACTGGAAGGTGTTGCCGTATTATTATTAATCATTGCCAGCTTCACTTATATAAATTTGAATATGGCACGCTCGGTAGAGCGGGCTAAGGAAGTGGGTGTTCGCAAAGTAATCGGAGCTGGCAAAGGTCAGCTCTTTTGGCAATTCATTGGAGAGTCTGTTATCCTTTGCCTCATTGCGGTTACAATAAGCTTCATAGGCGCTTTTTTACTTCTTCCATCTTTTAATAATCTCACTGGAGAAAATTTACTACCGGGCAGTCTGATCTCACTACCGGTTTTAACGGGCGCTGTGGTACTTACGTTGTTGGTAAGCCTTTTAGCAGGAAGTTATCCTGCCATTCTGTTGTCAAATATTATTCCTGCAAAAGTGTTAAAGGGTTCATTCAAAAACACAGATTCAGGACAATGGATGCGCAAGTCTCTTATTGTATTTCAATTTTCCATTTCAGTTTTGCTGATTGCGTCGACGTTCATCATGCAGAGGCAACTTCATTTTATTCAGAATAAGAATGTCGGTTACAATCGCGAACAAATTCTTGTACTGCCTTTCGACGAGAAAATGCAGCCTAAAATTGACCTTATTAAACAGGAATTTAAATCAAATGGAAATGTTTCATCCATTTCTCTCTGCAGGAGCACTCCTGTGAGAATTCAAAGCGGTTACAACATGCGTTCATCCGAAATGCCGGAGAAAGAACAAATTGTGGTGACTGCAGACCAGGTGGACGATGAATATATAAAGACAACGGGGCTTCAGTTAATTGCAGGAACCAATTTAAGTCAGCAGGACTTAAAAGATATCCATACACCCGATGGCGTGAAGCCTGTTTTTCATTTCATACTGAATGAATCGGCTGCCAGGGAGCTCGGCTGGTCACCTGAGCAGGCGATAGGCAAAAAAATGTTTCTTGATGAAAGCAGACCGGGTTTTGTGAAGGGCGTAATAAAAGATTTCAATTTCGAATCTCTGCATCAGAGTATCAAACCACTGGTTCTGTTTCCCGTATTCTCCGGAAGAGCTCTTATGTTAAAATTAAACGGAGGTCATATTCCGGAAACTGTCGCTTTCCTCGAATCTAAATGGAAGACGCTGGTTCCGCATCGTCCATTCGAATTTCATTTCCTCGATGAGGATTTCAATTCTTTGTACGAGTCAGAATTAAGACTTGGAAAAGTACTGAATGTATTTGCCGGAATGGCAATTGCATTGGCTTGTCTGGGTTTAGTAGGATTATCCTCTTACACTACAAAACAGCGTCAAAAGGAAATTGGCATACGAAAAGTGTTGGGTGCCGGAGTGCATCAGGTTGTGCAATTGTTATCTGTTGAATACATAAAACTTGTGTTAGCAGCTATTTTAATTGCCAGTCCGGTGGCATGGGTGATGATGAATCGCTGGTTGCAGGACTATGCCTATCATATACCCATTCAGTGGTGGATATTTGCCATTTCGGGAATAGTTGTTATTCTCATCGCTTTAATGACGGTTAGTGTACAGGTTATTAAAGCCGCTATTTCAAATCCGGTGAGAAGTTTAAAAACAGAATGATCAAAATATAAAAATCATGTTTAAAAATTATTTTAAAGTCGCGATCAGGAATTTGTTGAGAAGTAAGTCTTTTACGGCGATTAATATATTCGGCCTGACTCTTGGAATTACAACCTGCCTACTCATCATACTTTTTGTACAGGATGAACTGAGTTATGACAGCTTTAATGAAAAAGCAGACAGGATGGTTCGTGTAGTATTCAGAGGATCTATTCAGGGTGAAAAAATGAAAGAAGCGATGGTGATGCCGCCTGTGGCGCAGACTTTGAAAATGGAATATCCGGAAGTACTTGAAGCCACCCGAATAAGGAGGTTCGGTAGTCCCCGAATTACCTACGGTAACAAAACTTTTAAGGAAAGTTCTTTTGCCTACGTTGATTCCAACTTCTTCCAGGTCTTTACACTGCCATTTGTAAAAGGAGACTCCAAGACAGCTTTGTTGGAACCTAATACGATTGTGATTTCAGAAACGGTTGCGAAGAAATATTTTGGCGACGAAGATCCGATTGGAAAGGTTTTGATTTTCAAAGACCTGAATAACAGTTTCAAGATTACAGGAGTGATGCGTCCCATTCCAACGAATTCACATTTTCACTTTGATGTATTCGCGTCCATGTCCAGCTTCCCGCAGTCAAGAGAATTTTCGTGGATGACATCTGAATATTATACATACCTCGTGCTGCCAAAAGGATATGATTATAAAAAACTGGAAGCAAAACTACCTGCTGACGTTGAAAAATACATGGGCTCCCAATTGCAGTCTGCATTGGGAATGACATATACGCAATTCCTGCAAAAGGGAAATACACTTGGCCTTTTTCTTCAACCAGTAAAAGATATACATCTGCATTCAGACCTTAACCTGGAACTGGAATCCGGAAGTGATATCCGATATGTTTATATATTCAGTGCTGTTGCTTTATTCATGTTGCTCATCGCGTGTATAAACTTTATGAATCTTTCCACAGCAGGAGCTTCGAAGAGAGCCAGGGAAGTCGGAATACGAAAAGTACTGGGATCTTTAAAAGGACAGTTGATTCGTCAATTTTTATTAGAATCGATTTTGCTAACGAGTATTGCCTTTATTCTTGCCTTAGTGTTAGTTTCCTTTACATTGCCATTCTTCAACAAGCTATCAGGAAAAAATCTCTCCTTTAATCTGTTAAGCAATATATGGCTGATTCCCGGTCTGCTTTTATTTGCACTGGTGACAGGATTTCTTGCAGGAAGTTATCCGGCATTCTTTCTTTCTTCTTTCAAACCGATAACAGTACTGAAAGGAAAATTTACTTCCGCAAATAAAACAGTCAGTCTAAGGAGTGGTCTTGTAGTATTTCAATTTTTTATTTCCATCGTGCTGATCATTGGAACCATTACAGTTCATAAGCAATTAAGTTATATACAAAACCAAAAACTCGGATACGATAAAGATCAGGTGCTAATTGTGCAGGAATCTTACTGGCTTGGGAAAAACCAGCAAGCGTTCCGTCAGGCACTTCTGCAGGATCCGCGGATAACGAATATTGCAAATTCAGGATACCTGCCTGCGGGACCTTCTTACAATAATAATTTCATGGTCTATCCCG
>DATHPV010000579.1:0-4701 GCA_035483495.1 Puia sp. | reverse complement strand
AATTATGCAAATGCTTTTTTGATGATAAAAGGTTATCCCTGTTTGAATTATCTGACTTTCCTGATTTGATGGGCATTAGACAAATTTACATGCTTAGATCCTAAATTCAAGCTTAAGAGATGTTGCCGGTTGCTGATATTTGTCATGCGAGTTATAACATTTCCAACTTCATCATTAAAACGTAAATTTGTGAAATGCAAATTCAACCCGTTTATTTTAAAGACCTGGGTCTTATGTCTTATACTCAAGCATGGGATTACCAGGAAGCACTTTTAAAAAAAAACGTGGAAATCAAGTTAAAGTATCATTCTGCGCAGCAAAAACAAAAAAAAAATTCAACCACAAACTACCTTCTTTTTGTGGAACATCCGCCGGTTTACACATTGGGTAAAACTGGCCATGAAGAAAATATCTTGTTAGGAGAAAAAGAATTGAATGAGAAGGGAATTCTGTTCGTAAAAACCAATCGGGGTGGCGATATAACTTTTCACGGACCTGAGCAAATTGTCGGATATCCAATCCTAGACCTGGAAAAGTTTGGAACAGATATCGGAAAATACCTGCGTAATCTGGAAGAAATTATTATTCGAACACTTGCTGAGTATGATATTATTGGTGAAAGATCGAGTGGGGAAACAGGTGTTTGGCTTGAACCGGGAAGTCAGGGCAGAGAGAGAAAAATTGCAGCATTCGGCGTAAGGTGCAGCCGATGGATTACAATGCATGGGTTTGCCTTTAATATTAATACTGATCTCATGTATTTTGAAGATATCATTCCCTGTGGTATTAAAAATAAACAAGTAACATCTTTAGCCCGTGAATTAGGTCGAAATATAAATTTGGAAGAGGTGAAGAAAAAATTAAAAACTCATTTTGAAGACGTTTTTGAAGCCGAGCTTTTGGATATGCAGGAAGTCTTAAATGAAATTTAATTTGATAAATGAAATAGTGCCGGAGTTTCAAATTCCATTTAGTCCCTTGGAATGAATAGTTTATTCTTCTCTTTTAATTTCCCATCTTCATACAATTCGAATCGGAACCACCCTGAATGCCCGAAATTAGTTTTATCTATTGTTAGCACCTGATATTTGATGTCTTTTACTTCCAGCACGGAAGTGCTATCTGTTTCAAAGAATGTAACGAAATAATTTTTACGGTTATAATCAGGAAGTGAAATTGTCACATTTCCATCCTTGGCTGTAAATACATGGGATGAAATTTTATATACTTCTTTTGGCTCTTTATATATCTCTATGTATGGTCTGATCTGCAGAGTGTCCGCATTAACAAACAGCAATGTATCTTTCGTTTGCTTTACAAGTGAATCGCTGAATCGGCTGACCTGACTACCAGCCAACATCATGATGACTGAATCTCGTTTTTTCACGACTAATATTTTTTGCACTTCGATAGTTGGACCTTTAGCTTTCCCAGGATTAACTATTGATGGTTTTTTGAAATTGGAACTTTCCAGGAGATAGTAAATCCTCGAATTATCGATTTTAGGAAGTATCAGATATTCTTCTTCCACAGGAGCCTTATTAACGGTGGTTGTTCCCGAGTCCTTTAATTTCAAAACTTCCTTTTGCGATATTGGCATAGGCTGAGTTTCATTTTTTGGTTTTTCCTTTTGAACAGACTTAACAGCTACCAATGGTTGCTCAATCTTTTCCGGGACCGCCTTTCTGGATTTGGTAAACAGGTATTTGCTATTTGGAAATAAAATAAATATCCGGTAGTACATTTTTGCTCCGTTTACTTTACCATCCACAAAGCCGTTTTCGGGGATATGCGGATCCGGAACGGTTACCAAAGTGGTAAAATTGCGAAGACTATCGCTTGACCTTTGAATACTTATCTGATTGATTGCAGGATAAGAATTTCGCCAGCTGATCAGCACTTTGCCACTTGATTTCAGAGAGGCAGTGAAGCTTGGCAAAGTGTCCTGTGCTTTGGCATAGGGAAGCACTATAACGGAATATAAAAACAGTGCACAAAAAAGGCGCATGACACGAACTTATCTTTAATCTTGGAACCCGGCAAAGATAAGGGATGCACCCTTTTCTGCCAGTTAAAACTGAAGCTGACCGGAGGTGAGTGACAGGTTACCCTGAAGTCCACCAGTATGCAATATCAGAATGCTGCTACCAGGTGGAAATATGTTCTCTGTAGCCAATCTGTATATGGCGAAAAAGAGCTTTGCCGTATAAACAAAATCAGTTGGAATTCCGGTTTCAGAGTATATCTGATTCATAAAATCTACCAGAACTTTGGTTTTCTTTCCGTATCCTCCAAAATGATGTTCATGTATCATTTTAATATTGCTGATCGCTGATGGATTCTTTATCCATGAAATATTCAATGGCTCCAGATTGTTTGTTCCTTTTAAAACAGATACTCCTACTTTAATCTGATGCGGTAGAGAACTGTTGATTAAGCCAGCCAGTGTGGTGCCAGTTCCAACGGCGCAACAGATGTGTGAATAATGTTCTACAGGCAATAAAGACAAAATCTCTTCGGCACCTTTAATTCCCTCTTCAGACGCTCCTCCTTCTGGTATAACCAGAGAATCCGGCTGAATAAAATCGGCAGGATCTGAGAATTTTAATTTTTTTTTTTGGTATTCGTTTCTCGTGAGAAACTGAAGATCCATTCCGTATCGTATTGCTGAAATTAAAGTTTCTGAAAGTTTTAGCGGTTTTTCTCCCCTTATATATCCTACTGAATTAAGACCATTTAATCTTGCCGCAGCAGCTAATGCCAGAATGTGATTAGAATATGCACCACCGAAACTCACCAATGTATGTACATTAGTTTTCATGGCTTTTTCCAGATAATATTTTAATTTGAACCATTTATTACCCGAAATATCGGAATGAATTTTATCCAGGCGTAAAACATCAACCCTGATTTTTTTTTCACCGAATTCCTTATGATTCCAGGAATCCAGGGTTATATTTTTCAAATCCGGTACAGTCGGGTTCACTTTAAATCTTAGCTTGGTTTATGTTTATTATCTAATTTCGCCACGCATTAAAATTACGTGAATGAAACCAACCTTATTAATACTGGCGGCTGGAATGGCGTCTCGCTATGGAAGCATGAAACAAATTCAATCCTTCGGTCCATCGGGAGAAACCATTATGGATTATTCAATTTATGATGCTATAGAGAGCGGCTTCAAAAAAATCGTTTTCATTATAAGAAAAGATTTCGCAACAGATTTTAAAGATATTTTTGAACCCAAGTGGGGTAAAAAGATCGAAACTGCATATGTATATCAGGAAATGACGTCCTATTTAGACGGTTTTACACCCCCATCCGACAGAACCAAACCCTGGGGAACTGCACATGCAGTTTTATGTGCAAAACCTGCGATCCAGGATCCCTTCGCCGTTATAAATGCTGACGACTTCTACGGACGTGATGCCTTTGAAAAAGCGTATCAATTTCTCACTACGGATTGTAATAAAACTACTTACAGTATTATTGGCTATGACCTGGCCAAAACCTTATCTGAAAATGGTTCGGTTAGCAGAGGCGTTTGTGAAGTGGATGATGCAAATAACCTGATCTCCATACACGAAAGAACCAAAATATATCGCAATGATGAGGGAAAAATCACATATGAAGAAGGTGGAAAAACTTTTCAGGTTCCCGACGCTTCAAAAGTATCTATGAATTTCTGGTGTTTTGATCCTGAAGTTTTTTCATTTATCGAAAAGATATTTCACGAATTTCTGGCAAAAAGCGGACAGGATTCAAAATCAGAATTTTTTATTCCAATTATCGGGGACCGGTTCATACATGAAGGGAAGGGTCAGATTAAGATTATTCCCACAGATTCCAGTTGGTTTGGCGTGACTTACAAAGAAGATGCACCTTCCGTTCAGGAAAGCATAAACAAATTGGTTGCATCGGGTGATTATCCGGGAAAGCTATTTTAGTGTGAGAGTATGAGAGTGTGAGGGTGTGAGAGTGTGAGAGCTGCAAATAAACTCTCACACTTGATTAATAGCTTTTTACCAGGTAAACGAACTCCTGAATTTTTTTGATTTGCTGAACCCGGTCCAGATTCTTTACAGTTGAATTCTGCGGTAAGTGAATCATGGCAAGACTGGAATCGGAAGTGTTAACCAACGTGGTATCTCTTCTTATCTCATCTAAAGCCAGATAAATACTTTTTGTACGTATCGCAAATACCGCTCCCTGTGTCTGCAACTGACGATTACTCAATACACCTATAACTTCACCGTTTTTGTCCAGAACGGGACCACCACTGTTTCCCGGGTTTGCCGCTACAGCAATCTGGCAAGCCAAAGTGTCTCCCCGAAATCCTGTCCTTGCACTTAGATAACCCTCGCCATATACAATTTCATCTCTTGGATAACCCAATGTAAAAATGGCTTCACCCAATTCTATATTACCCTTGGTGATTGAATAAGGCAATATGGAGACAGCTTTGTAATCGCTGTCAACGATTTTTAAAAAAGCCAGATCTTCATTCGGACTCACATATACAATCTTTGTTTTGAATTCCTGCCCCTTATTATTTTGAACTATGACTATGGTTGAATTTCCGATTACATGGGCATTTGTTACGATATAGCCTTTTGGATCAATCATAAAACCAGTTCCGCCTGATTTGAAATCTGCTTCAACGGGGATCTCTTTTGGCGGCTGTTTGTTAATTTTATCAGT
>DATHPV010000578.1:0-4436 GCA_035483495.1 Puia sp. | reverse complement strand
GACAGGAAATCAGAATCGCAAGGCCTGCGAAATATTTTGATAATACGGCCACCCTGTTTTCTGATGAATACAAAGCCTGATATTCTTCGTCCAGGAATTTATAGTCAAAGGGAAGCCCTTTGTTGAAAGACGCATACGCATTTTGAATCCTATCCAGTGTTTGTTTTTCCGTGCCTGCTTTTATTTTGACAACTATATTTGGCATTACCGGATACATTCTAAAAAAGGCCGGCGTCACTTTGTTATATAAAGATTCGAAGTTAAAATCCTCCGTTACTCCTACAATGACCTGTTCTTCTCCCCAGAATTTTACTTTTTTCCCAATGGGATCTTTGAGTCCCATGGCCCTTATGGCAGACTCGTTAAATATGATTTCATTCAACATATTTTCGTTGTCGGAAAAATTCCTTCCTTCTTTTATTTTAATACCCACGGTTTGCAGAAATCCATTGCCCATTTCAAGATTGGCAAAATTGATATCTTTTGAAGGATCCTTGCCAGGCCATTGAAAACCTCCAATACCTCCATGATCTCCATTTAGATTGTGGTAATGACTGCCCACATTTACCACACCAGGAATATTTTTCAGCGTGTTTACAAATGTGATCGCAGAGCTGATCGAAACCGAGTCATTCTCCAGCGGATAAGAAAAGTCAATCACATTGTCCCTGTTATACCCCAGATTTTTTGTCTGAATATAATTTACCTGCCGGTAAAAAATCAATACGGAAGCGATAGCTACTACTGACAACGTAAACTGAAAAACCACGAGTCCTTTTCGCACCCACAATTCTCCCAGGGAAGTTTTGACTTTCCCTTTTAAAACCGTTGCGGGCATAAAACCCGAAATGTATAAAGCAGGATAACTGCCGGCGATTATTCCGGTTATCAGGGCTATTGTGAGAACAGTTAAAATAACTTCTGAACTGAGATTGAAAATCAGATTTTTGCCAGTGATCGTATTAAATACGGGAAGCAGAAGAGCAATCAGGCAGATTGCAATGAGAACTGATAGAAAACTCATCAGAACGGATTCACCTAAATATTGTAATATCAATGTACCTCGGCCTGCCCCCACCACTTTTTTTATACCTACTTCTTTGATTCTGCGCGTAGCATTTGCCGTAGAGAGATTCATGAAATTGATACAGGCTATTGCAAGAATAAACAAGCCGATCACTGCGAATAATTTCACATAGGCAATTCTGCCTCCTGCCTGCATTCCGTCTTTGTATTGACCATAGAGATATCTGTCAGAATATTTTCTGACAAATAAGGTTTTTTTTGAATCCTTTTCTTTCGACGCCATGAAATCTTTGATCTTCGAATTGAACTGCCCGATGTTAGTCCCGGGTTTTAACAGAAGGTAAGTATTGGGGTCGCTATTGTCCCATTTCAGAATATCTGGTCTCTTGTAACTGAATTGATCAAAATTGAACAGGATGTCAAATTTATCAGAGATGTTTTCCGGGTTCTTTTCAAAAATTCCCGTGATGAGATATTTCCCATTGAATTCGTTCTGATTCCAGTCGACTGTTTTACCGATCAGTTTTTCCGTTGTATGAAATAATTTCTTCGCAAGCGCATCAGAAATAACAATCGATTGTTTGTCTGAAATAAGTTTTTTGTAATCGCCATCCAGAAAATGACAGTCGAAAATCCGGAAGTAATTTTTGCTTACAAATTGGCCCGCAGCTTTGATACGTGATTCGCCTACAGATACAATGCCTTTGCTGGAGAACCAGGACGCAGGTACAACGGTCGCCGCATAATCAACACCGGGAACTTCGGCTGCGATCGCATCAGCAAGTGCTCCTGATGTGACTTCCATCGTTGCAACGCCGTTCTCCTGCTTTACATTTTGAAGCACCTGATAAATGTTGGGGTCTTTCCGGTTATTCTTGTCCATCTTCAATTCATCGCTGATCCACAGCCAGATGAAAAGCGCACAGGTTAAACCGACAGACAAACCAAAAAGATTCAGGAATGTAAACTGACGATCCCGTATAAGATTACGCCAGGCGATTTTGAAATAATTCTTCAGCATATATATTTTGGTTGACGGTTGATCCCGCACGTGCGGGAACGGTTGACGATTGATCCCGCACGTGCGGGAACGGTTGACGGAGGATCCCGCATCTGCGGGATTGGCCGTTCAGGGTTTGGAACACCAACAAAATGCCAATAAGATAGGAGGCTGTAAACCAATTTTTTAACGAAGAAGCGATATTACCCGAGTGTACGGTTACGAACGTAGATTGCCCAGAAATAAACGTATTTGTGTTATGGGTTATGAAAACTTTGACCACCTCAACCCATAATCCATAACCCATAACTAATAACTCATTGCAGCGCTTTATAAATGTCCTCCATAATATTCGGGCGCACATTTAAGCTGGAGAGTTTGCTGCTTTCCTGGGGATTTACACGGTTGGAAAGAAAGATAAAAACGATTTGTTGTGCGGGATCTGCCCATACGCAGGTTCCTGTAAATCCTGTATGACCGAAAGTGAGTGGTGACGCGGAAGCACAGGGATAAGGTTCTTTCCTTGTGGCATTGTCCTTTTCCGGTTTGTCAAATCCAAGGCCACGACGGCTGATATCGCTGTGGTACGAAGTGAAATATTCGATCGTTTCTTTTTTAATGTACTGATGTCCGCCAATCGTTCCGCCATTCATGAGCATCTGCATGAGCACCGCAAGATCATAAGCGTCGCTGAATAATCCCGCATGTCCCGACACTTCTCCGAACATCGCGGCTCCCGGATCATGCACATCACCACGCAGCAGTTGCCTGCGAAAAGGAACTTCCTGTTCCGTGGGCGCAATCCGGTTTAAAGGAAACCGGAGTCTTGGTTTAAATCCTGTTGTAGACAATGACATGGGCAGATAAAAATTTTCCATTGCATACTTATCCAGCGTCTCACCGCTAAGGGCCTCTACAATCTTTCCCATGAATATAAAATCATTGTCACTATAAACATATTTGCCGGATGGTCCGAGTTTGCTGGTCAGAATTCTTTTATACATCGTGTCTTCCCAGTCATTTCTGATGTATAAATTTTCTGCCACTCGTATGTTATGCAGACTGTCTGATTTCGAAGAATAAATTCCCGGAAGGGGTCCGGCCTCCTTATCCTTTGTAAGCGTTTCCGCATAGAAAGGAATAAAGTCTTTCAGACCTGCCTGGTGTAACATGATATCCCAGATCTTTAAAGTATCCTTATCGCTTCCCTTTACCCAGGGAAGGTAATCGCCCAGTCTTTTATTCAGATCGAGTTTTCCTTCATCATAAAGTTTCATCACTGAAATCGTAGTGGCGCAAACTTTTGTAACTGAAGCCAGGTCATAAATTGTTTCGGGATAAACCGGTTCCAGTTTATTGTATTCAAGTGTTCCAAATGATTTTTCATATACGACCTGACCGTTTTTTGCGACTACAACCACGCAACCCGGTGCCGCCTGCAATTCAATCGCACGTTTACATATCGAATCAATACGCTGAAGTTTAAGCGGACTGAATCCCAATGTTTCCGGAGGAACTTCGGGCAGAATACCTTTTGAATACGTAATACCGAATCCTGCTTTCAGCCCGTTGCAGACAGAAACAGGGAGATGTCCCTTCGCCAGAAATTTTCCGCTTAACCAGTCTGCGGCAACTGACTGGGTAATGTCGTTGTCATCATAACATTCCATCAATATGGACGCATCGCATACATATTTCAATGCATATGGATTTCCAAAAACAAAACTGACAGAGCCGGGCTGACGATCCAGTTTTTGTAAAAGTTGTAGCGCCGCTGCACTAATGCCAAAATCATGCGCCGGATAACGATTGATATTATGAAGACCAATTACGATCATGTCGTAACGATTGCGCAGTAATTCAAAAGCGGCGGCCGCTTTTACACTATCGAGGCCGTAATCAAAATAATAAGTATTGGCATGAAAATCGTCCCGCATTCTTTTGCTGAATGTGTTATCGTTCGTCAAACCAAATCCGATATAGGCAACTCTTGTGGCAGTTGTTCCGGGAAAAGCACGATCACTTCTTCGCACCAGTGTGATAGCCTGCTTGGCGATATTGCGATATAAATCGGGAACATCTTTATTCAGGTCTTCAACAAGATGCGCCGTATCGACAGGCTGCCAGTTTGAAAGTCCCAGCTGATATTTCGCAGTCAGCACTCTTTTTACACGGAGGTTCAGATCTTTCCATTTTAATTTCTTTTCCTTAATGGCTTTGAATATTTTTTCGATACTCAGCGATACATCGCCTGGCAGACAAAGCATATCATTTCCTGCAATCAGAGATTCCACGGCAACATCTCCATCCGGAAAATATTTGCTCACACCCTTCATTTCAAGTGCATCCGTAAAACTCAGTCCTTTAAATCCCATTTGCTTGCGCAGAAGCGTGGTAACTGTATTATTCG
>DATHPV010000577.1:0-7665 GCA_035483495.1 Puia sp. | reverse complement strand
CGTCGGTCAGCATTTTTTCAATACTCTGCATCTTCTTAACACTTTTACGGACAGTATTAAAATTTGTCAGCATTCCGCCCAGCCAGCGTTCAGTAACAAAAGGCATAGAAACTCTTTTTGCACATTCAGTAACAATCTCTTTTGCCTGCTTTTTGGTGCCGACAAACATAATCTTCTTACCGGATTTTGCAATCTGCTTTAAAGCTGCAGAAGCTTCCTGGAGACTTTCCGTAGTTTTATTCAGGTCAATAATGTGGATGCCTTTCTTCTCCGCGAAGATGTATGGCAACATTTTAGGGTTCCATTTTTTCTTCAGGTGACCGAAATGCACACCGGCTTCCAATAACTGTTGCTGAAGTGAAGTATTTTGTTCCATATGATTAAACTTTGAGCCCGGATCTGATTCAGGGCTTCATCTGATTTGAATAATGATTAACGTTTGCTGAACTGGAAGCTTCTTCTAGCTTTCTTGCGTCCTGGTTTCTTACGCTCTACAGATCTTGGATCACGACGAAGCAGACCAGCAGCTTTCAAAGCCGGACGAAATTCAGGATTTACTTCGAGCAGTGCTCTGGCAATTCCCAGTTTGCAGGCTTCTGCCTGACCCTTGATGCCACCACCTGTTGCATTGACCTGTATATCGAATTTATCGATAGACTCAATTGTTTTCAACGGCAGGTCTACCTGGTTCTGCAAATAAGCCAGGGAAAAATATTCCTTGTAATCCTTATCGTTGATAGTTATTTTTCCGCTGCCCCTTGTGAGAAAAATGCGTGTTACAGCTTCTTTCCTTCTTCCTGTGGCAAGTTTTTGTTTTTCCATTACAATGAGAAATTTGAAAATTTGAAATTTTGAAATTCATTTGCCAGATCTGTATCACCGGCAAAGAAGGTTCAAATTTTTACCTTTAAAATTTTAGTTCTTTCGGTTGCTGTGCACCGTGAGGATGCGCAGTTCCGGTATAAACAAATAATTTCTTGAACATCTTACGTCCAAGTTTATTTTTTGGAAGCATGCCTTTTACAGCCCTTTCAAGCACGGCTTCAGGTCTGCGTTTCAACAGGTTTTTAGCTGTCTCTTCTTTTTTACCACCTGGGTAACCTGAAAAGTTGATGTATATCTTGTCTTCCAGTTTATTTCCCGAAAACACTACTTTATCTGCATTGGTAACGATTACAAAATCGCCGCAGTCGACGTGTGGAGTATAATAAACTTTGTTCTTGCCGCGAAGTATAGCTGCTATACGCGCGCACATACGGCCAACGGTTTGATTAGTACCATCAACAACGTACCAATCACGTTGCACGGTAGCCTCGTTCGCATGTTTTGTGGTGAAATGTAATTTGCTCATAGTTCAATTTTTGATTTACTGTCGCTATCCCAACAGCTAATTTAAAGGACGGCAAAGGTACGGGGATTGATTGTTTATTCCCAAAGTTTTGAGGGTAAATATTTGAGGAAGCCTTTATAAAAGGCTGATTATCAATAAATATTTTGACCAGAATTTTAATCGTTCGTCTATTTGATCCTAAAAGTCAGTGGTTTACGTACGATTTGAGGCTCAGTTTTTGAATTGAATCACCATTGTACTGTCGTTATTCCTGGCGAGGACAAATGCTTCTTTACCGGCTATTTTTAATTTATCAATATGTCTTACCTGGCCTTTTATCGGAAGCCCGTTCAGGTTTTCGGTATCAAAACTTCCATCTCCGTGATTGATGAGTAGAGTTCCAAAATCCGCATCATATCTGCCCATCTGAATATTATTTTCATAATAATTTCCCACCAGCAAAATATCCGGCAGGCTATCGTGATTAGCATCCACAACAACTGCATCCCGATAGGAAGACAACTGCGCCTGCCAGGGTAAAGGAAGAAGATTAAATTTTAAATTACCCTCATTCATTAAAACTGCATTCGGGAAATAATTTGCAGTAAGAACATCTGCCTTATCCAGTTTATCCCTTGGAAAAATATCCGTAAATCCAGCCTTCGCGAAATCTGCAGCATAGAGAAATTTTTTATTCATGCTTGGCATTTGTTTTTGCAGCTCATCCTTATTTGCGAACGGTAATTCTCGTCCGTCCACATAATAAGATAAGATCTGATCCTTTTTTCCATTCCCGTCAAAGTCATAATAGTAGAGCCGTACAGGTTCTTTCTCCGAAGCTTTTAAACGACTGTTCAATCCCAGATTGCCGACAACCAGATCGATTTTACCATCGCGATTCAGGTCGACCGGCAGAATAAAATTCCACCAGCCTTTTTTATCTGTCAGTTCTTTTTTTGTAAAAGATCCATTGTGATTTATGAATGCAATGATGCCGCCCCATTCCAGCGAAATGATCAAATCCTTTTGTCCATCCTGATCAATATCGTACCATAAAGCGTTTGTAACAAAGCCAATATCCGAAAGACCGGGAGCCAGTTTATCACTCACATCACTGAATTTTCCCCTCCCGTTATTCAACAGAAGATAAGACCGTGGGATCTCTCCATATTTGGAAGGAACGGACCTTCCTCCAATAAACAAATCAGGAAATCCATCTCCGTTGAAGTCTGTGGATACAATTGTCGTCGCATTTATAAAGAGACTGTCAAAAGCGGATTGGTCACGATTGAATATTCCGTTCCCGTTATTTAAAAAGATCCTTGGACGAAGGTGCTCATCTTTACCATAAAATTCATTGCCTCCGTTCGCCGTTATCAGGTCTGGGTACCCATCATTATTTATATCGGCCACACAGGAAGCCGTGTATTCATAAGTGGTGTCTGATTCAAATCCTGGCTGTACGGTTTTCAGAAATTTGCCTGATTTCTGCTGCAGAAACACCGCACTCTTCCCATTTTTTGATGCACCGATGAATATATCGTCCAATCCGTCGTGGTTAAAATCTGCAACTGAAAGTGCGGGTCCTTCTGTTGACAACATATGAGGTAACAAAGGCTCGCGGTCGAATTCATTAAAAGGATTTTCCTTGTGCTTATATAAAATATTGGTTTTGGTCGTAATATCTTCGACAGGCTCAGTCCTATTTTTTTTGTAATTTTTTAGTTTATCATAATCATATTTAGGTAATCCTTTCTGATAGTTGAATGTGATCGTAGTATCCAGAGGTTTAAGTTCTATAGTCTGGTAACTGTTATCGGGCCAGACAAGAAAAGCAGAATCGACCTTCGTATTTTCCAATCCGATATGTATAGGTATTTCAGAACTTGATAAAAATCCTCTCACCGGATATTTTTCATAGGTTCTTATTCCGCCGTTAGCATATAAAATTATTTTCGAACCCAGTGCATTGACATTTTGAGAGGGTCCCTTCAGTTTTATTTCAACAAATGCCCTGGTTTTATTGTCGGCGCTTTTATTTTCATATAACATGGCTGGATCGTCAATATTATTCACCACTACATCCAGATCTCCGTCGTTGTCAAAATCCGCATAAACGGCTCCGTTAGAATAAGTATTTTTATCATTGCCAATCTGCTTTCCAAGATCCGTAAACTGCATCTCATTACTGTTCTTAAAAAACTTGTTGGGAATTTTAATCTGCGGTGACCGGTCAATGAGATCAAGATCTTTCTGATCACTATTTGGTGATCTCATTTTCTCCTGAATTTCCTGGTTGGATATAAAGTTGATAAAATCAATATCATTCATTCGTCTTGGAATGCCGTTTGAGATAAATAAATCTTTCACTCCGTCGTTGTCAAAATCGAACCATAAAGGCGACCAGGACCAGTCTGTCGCCGCAACTCCTGCATACAGTCCGATTTCACTGAACATGCCGTTTCGCCTGTTCAATTGTAGATTATTCCTGGTGTATTGATGATTAAATCCAAGACTTAACTTGAGATTAAAAATATCATAGCTGTCCTCCCCTTCGGATCTCTTTAAAATGTAAGGATCATAAGGAAGCATATCCATCGTCATAATATCAGGAAACCCGTCATTATTTGCATCAGCTATATCAACCCCCATTGTATACCTGCTGGTGTGCATCAACTTGTTATCAAGTTCATCTTTAAAAGTTCCGTTGCGCTGATTGATATACATGTAGTCATTCTCGTGGAAATCATTTCCGATGTAGATATCCGGATAACCGTCCATATCAATATCGGCCACTGTTATGCCGAGACCATAACCAAGTATAGAGCTGTTGATGCCAGTTTCCTTTGTTACATCGGTAAAATGAGCATTGCCGTCATTACGATAGATATGATCTCCTGACCCTGTTACTTCCTTATTTAAAAGATCGCTTCGTACGCCATAGGTTCCATTTTGATGTATGGAATGATTTAATAAATACATATCCAGGTCCCCGTCTCCATCATAGTCAAAGAAAACTGCCTGGGTACTAAAACCGGAGAAATCCAAACCATATTCTTTTGCTTCATCTTTATAAAAAGGCACTCCGTTTTTGTTAATACCCTGACAGATAAGCAGCTGATTTTTGCTCTGCAGCATTTCATAGTGACCAACGCGGCATATGTAAATGTCAAGCAGTCCGTCGTTGTTGATGTCAACTACCGACACTCCCGTTGACCATCCACCATCTTCCGGAATCATGGCTTCTTTGGTGACATCTTTGAATTGCAGACCTCCCTGATTTAGGTATAACTGATTATTCCCCTGACTGGCCGCAAAAAAAATATCTATTTTACCATCGTTATTGAAATCGCCTGCACCCACGCCAGCACCATTGAAGAAATACATGTAATCGAATACATTGAAACTTTGTGTAGGAGTTAATTTATTCTCGAAATGAAGTCCCGTGCTTTGATCATCCTTTAGTTCAAATAAATAAGGCAAAGAAGGTTTTTGTTTGCAACTACTCATCAGTATGACGCCGGAAATCAGCAGGAAAACAGAAAGGGGAACAGAATAGTATCGAATCATAACCCGCACAAATTATTCAATATTTAATTCCCTTTGGTATTTAAAATTATATTTGAGAAATGAAAAAACGTGTTGCTTACATTTTGATCGCGGTCATTGTCCTTTCGGTTGTTTTTGCCCTCCCTGTTACCCAAAAAACCACTATTAATATTACGGCCAGTTTTGATAATACCGTCCCGCAGATAATCAAAATATCCAATTGGAAAAACTGGTACCCCGATATAAAAAGGTCTTTCATTAATTCTCCCGATCGTTATAGTCTTACAAATGATTCGTCTGATAAGACTTTCACGATCGAAATTCCTGACAGGAAATATGTTATTCACGCTATTACCCCCATGTCTTACCAGGTAAGAGAAGAAAACAGCCATTGGGTGGACATATATGCATTTACTTTTCTGTCTACAGACACAGCAGGGAGGTTGAAAATAGATGTCGTGAAAAGAAATCCTTTGTTATTTACATTGTTGGGCAGAAATAAATCAGGTGAAAATGCAATTAACGGACTTAAAAACTATCTGGAAGATCCGAAATTATTTTATGGATTTGATATTCAGATGAGCAAAATCAGAGATTCGGTTATAGCCAGCAGCGTTTTCAAAATTAAAAAGACTGAAATTTTTCCTAAAATTAAATTCGGTTATCGGAATTTATTGCAATATGTAAGTGATCATAACCTGGTAAAAACGGATCATGTTTCCATTTCCTACATTCCGATATCAGAAGATTCTATTCAATTAACTATTGGTGTTCCTGTTAATAAAGAGGGGCCGTCTGAAAAAGAAATTACCTGCCTGGCACTTCCGGCAAGGGGCAATGTGCTAACCGGCAATTACGAAGGTCTGTTTCATGACAGAAAAGCTATTTATCTCGCAATGTCAAAGTATTTGTCGGATCATTCCCTTTCAGTTCCCGCCGAATCTTTTGAAAGATATTTGGATGATTCAATTCCAACTTCGGATGGTTCATTCATCAAAATTGAACTGAATTACCCTGTATTTTAAAACGAGAGACACTTGAAAAAATCAAGGCTGATACTCGATAACTCCAACATCGATTGCGTTATTTCCAACACCGCCTACATATCCCTTGGTATAGATAGTAATAACATTTTCGGGAGGAATATAGAGTTGCCCTTCTAAAACAATATTCGAAGTACCAGCTTCAGTTGCAATAAAAAAATAAGGGCCAGCCACCATTGGAGAGAATGTTTGTGCATTCACAAAAGAATTAAAATCGTTTGGTATGTAAGCGCAATTACCAGAAACTTTAATTCCATTTGCCCCGGCATCCAGGTATGCCCATAAATCCAGTGGTGGAGCATCGGGAGACAGATTGATAAACCTGAACTGTGCATGCGTCGAATCCAGTTTCCCAACATAGTCGTGCAAAAAAACAGTTGTTAGCTGACCGTGTTTTAAAGTGTCGGTAACAAAAACAGAATAACTGTTTCCCGGTTGAAATTCGTCATTCAAATTACTATAGATATCACCGTTTCTTTGCGTTCCAAATCCCAGTTGCTGGTATCCGGTGGCAATTGAGATATAAGGTAGCAATGTCGTGTCAGGACGATAGGGATTCGCATCATTGATGTAAAATGCATACACCGTTTGTCCGTAGGACAGTGGAGCATTGGGTAAAGAAACCAGCTGATTATTCACATAAAACTGAAGATCTGAAATGGTGGGCGACGCATTGGTAACTGAGATGCGGGAAGAATCTACAAGTGCTGGCTGGTAAACAGTATTTACTTTCTTACAGGTTATAAAAAGAAATATACTGCCCGCCAGAGCTATATTCAATATCAATTTTCCCATCCTCATAGCTTCTTATATAAGTTCCGGTACCAAATGAATATACGACATTTTTGAAGCTATCGTTTCAAACTATGACTCATATTCTTTTTAAATACCTGTAGAGAGTCGTTGTTTCGCGCCATTAAGATGTAACTACCCTCTTTTGTTGGTATTTCTCTTACATCACGAACTTCACCCTTAATAAACAAGCCACTTGCATCGGGCTTTAAATAATCAAAACCGTGCGTTGTGGTGCCCAGAAGTGTAACACCATAACTGGCATCGTAACGACCCACTTCAGGCTTTAGCCCATAAAAATTTCCGCCAAGAAAAATATCTTTTATCCCATCTCCATTTAAATCCGCGACCAATATTCCAAATACAGGAGAAATTTGTGCCATTTGAGGAAGAGGTTCCATTTTGAATTTTCCTTTACCATCGTTATAGAACACGCAGGATCTGGTTTGCTGGACAGTCAGCTTAAGTGCATGATTTAATTCATCTTCGGTAAAAACCTCGTCTATTGTCTTACCTGCATAGTCCCTGTATTTCAAAAACTTCTTTTTCAGATAAGGCAACTGGCCCACCAGATCACTTCGAAGATTGAAAGGATAAGATTTTCCATCTGTTTTGTAGTATGCAGCAATACAATCTGTTTGTCCGTTTTTGTCAAAATCATCAACAAATAATCTTGCAGGATGAGTACTATCCGCTCTGATCTTGGAGTTGGTGCCATTGTTACCTGCTATCAGATCGGGATATCCATCACTGTTAACATCGGCAACGGAAAGGCAATTCCACCATCCGGAAGAACCGGCAATCTCGCCCGCCTTTTCCAGGAGTCCGTTTTGATATTTCAAAATTGTCACAGGCATCCAATCGCCCACAACGATCAGCTCTTTTTTACCGTCGCCATCTATATCAACCCACTGTGCATCGGTTACCATACCAAGACCAGAAAGCACCGGA
>DATHPV010000576.1:0-9234 GCA_035483495.1 Puia sp. | reverse complement strand
TGTATTCTTCCAATATATCCATCAACTGGTGCCTTAATTAAAGAATATCCCAGATTTATTTTTGCATTGGCAACCATTGCGTCTGCCTGAGAAACATAAGCCGTCGCTGCGTCATATGCTGCTTTGGCTGTCTTAAGTTGGATCGGCGAAATAACCTGATTTTGTACCAGGGGCTCCAGTTTATTCACATTGATCTCGGCGCTCGCCTGATTTGCTTTTGCAACCGACATAGAAGCGCTTGCATTGTTCAGGGCCTCACGATATGGCTGGTCATTTATTTTAAAAATTGGCTGTCCTTTCTTAACGAAAGAGCCTTCGTCTACAAATATCTTTTCGATATACCCTCCAACCTGCGGCCTGATTTCGATATCATTACTCCCTTCCAGAGAAGCAGTATATTCCCTGAATGATGTAAAAGGTCGCTTGTTTATAGTAATAACCGGAAGAACGGGAGGTGGAAATGCAGCGTAACCCTGTTTGGACGCTGTATCATTGCAGGACGAGATAACAATAAACACCAATAGAGTCGTTATTCCTGCGTACAGGTATTTTCGCATAAGCTTTTTTTGTAATAAGGGCAGCAGTCGGTAATGAAATAAGGATCACAAATGTAATCATGTGTGAAGACCTATGGAATTATTGGAGTAACAGAAATCTTAATATTACATAAACGGCCTTCAATTGTTCTGTTCAGGGTGATATTAATTCCAGGTATTTCTTAAAAATTTCAACCAGTTGCCGTGCAGTACATTGGAGATATCGACATCTGAATATCCTCTGAGTTTCAGGAGTTCAGGTAATTTTTGAAGGTCAGCAATAGTGTCAATGTCGTAAGGTGACTGTTCCGTGCCAAAAGCTCCATCAAGATCACTGCCAATGGCGATGTGGTGGGAGTTCCCGGCAATCTGACAGATATGATCATAGTTATCAATTAGTATGTTTAAATCCGTGCCCCTGGCTTTTGGGATTGAAACTCCCCGAATCCAGTTATCTGTGAGCATCCAGGCATCCAATACGCCTCCGATCACTGAACCCCTTTCTACAAGTTCTTTTATCTGATCGTCGGTAAGCTGCCTTTGATTATTTACCAGCGCACGGCAATTATGGTGACTGGCCCAGACGGGGCCTTTGTAGATTTTCATTGCCTCACTGAATCCCTGATCTGTTAAATGCGTTACATCTAGAATCATTTTCAATGCATCCATTCCCTTTAAAAGTGATTTACCCTTTTCACTAAGACCGTCCTCTGTACCTGTTCCGCCGGCATATCGGCCTGGTCCGTAATGTGCAGGACCCAATGCCCGCAATCCGTAACCATAGGCTTTTTCGAGATATGAAAGATTAATCAGTGAGTCGGCCCCTTCCAGGCTCAGGATAAATCCGATTGGTTTTTTTTGATTGGGTTTGGAATCATCTTCCCATAATTTTATATTCTGTTCCAGGGAATTTCTGTCCTTTACCTGGACCATTTCATTTTCTTCTGTCATCGCCTGATACCAGGCAAGCTGCGCCTGAGTTTGAGCCCATGCCTGTTCCGGTGAATTCCATCCGGGAAGTACACTACCAGGACTAACATATCTTGCTATCTGTGTCGCTACCACCAGACCAATCTTTCCCTCCCGTAAAGCAGGCAGAGAGACTGTATTCCTTTCACGATCTGGTTTGTCTTTCATTCCTTTTTCCCGTTCGCGAATTCCGGCAACAGGTAATTTCAAATCACGATTCCATTCCATGGCATTCATGGCGAGGTCGAGATGGGCGTCTATTATAAACATGTTTGCAAATTAGTATCTTCATTCGTAAACGCCCGTTATGTCTTTCGTGATTTTGCTTGCAGGTATTCTTTCTTTGATTTTACTTACTACCTGGGCAAAACTGAATGCGTTCCTTTCTTTCCTGCTGGTTTCGATGGGCATCGGTCTGGCTAATGGCATGTCGATCGATTCGGTTACTCACGCGGTTCAAACCGGAATGGGTGATTTGCTGGGATCCCTGCTGGTAATTCTTGTAGTTGGCGCCATGCTGGGAAAACTGATAGCAGATTATGGAGCTGCCCAACGAATTGTTTCCGCCCTGATGAAGTGGTTTGGAAGAAAATATCTTGTCTGGGCCCTCCTTATCACCGCTTTTATTGTTGGCATTCCTCTCTTTTATGGTATAGGCTTCGTTTTAATGGTTCCCCTGATTATAACCCTCTCGTACAAATATAATATTCCGGCCGTCTATATAGGACTTCCAATGCTGGCTTCACTCTCCGTTACTCACGGTTATCTTCCACCGCACCCCTCTCCCGTAGCACTGATACAGCAGTACCACGCAGATCTTGGTCTTACGATGCTTTATGGGTTTATCGTATCCATTCCATCGGTTGTGATAGCAGGACCTTTATTTGCAAGTACACTAAAAAAATACACGAGAAAACCGCTGGCTACTTTTGCAGGAAAATCCATTCCTGACGACGAGTTACCCGGTATCGCCGACAGCTTTATAACCGCCCTCCTGCCTGTGATACTTATCGGAACCTCTACCATTCTTCGGTTAACCATGCCAGTGAATTCCTTGCCAGTTAAAATTTTCAATATCCTGGGTGATGCATCTATTGCCCTGCTGTTAACACTGGCTTATGCCGTGTATTCATTAGTATTGAAAAGAGGAAAAAAACTGGAACCTTGTATGATTGCCATGGGAGAGGCTGTGAAGGATATTTCCCTTATACTGCTGATTATTGCCGGAGCAGGTGCGTTGAAGCAGGTGCTCACTGAAAGCGGCACGGCGGTACAGTTGACACATTTTATGCAGGGAATGCATTTACACCCCATATTGGCTGCCTGGATAATCGCAGCGTTTATTCGTGTTTGCCTGGGTTCTTCCACAGTAGCAGGACTCACTGCTGCGGGAATGATTGCGCCGATGATTGTTGGTTCCAATATTAATCCAAGTTTAATTGTACTGGCGACAGGTGCCGGGAGTCTTATGTTCTCTCATGTGAACGATTCGGGATTTTGGTTGTTCAAGGAATATTTTAATCTGACTGTAAAGGAAACTCTCAAAACCTGGAGTGTTATGGAGACAATTATTTCTATTGTCGGGCTTCTTATGGTTGGTCTTATTTATCTTATCACTTCTCATTAATTAATAAAAATGACAGCTGAAGAAAATTTTAAAAAACTCAACCTGGAGTTGCCGCCACCTCCAACTCCGATTGGTGTATATGTTCCATTACTGATTAACAGTAATTATTGTTATGTTTCGGGGCATGGACCTATTTTGCCCGACAGGTCACTTATCAGGGGACGTATTGGCGAAGATCTGGATGCAGAGAAAGGTAAACTTGCCGCACGGCAGGTTGGGTTGGCAATTCTTTCAACTTTAAAACATCATTTGGGAAGCCTCGATAAAGTCAAACGCGTGATAAAGGTTCTGGGAATGGTAAATTGCCAGTCCTCTTTTGAGAAACATCCCTATATCATCAATGGCTGCAGTGAACTATTTGCAGAAGTCTGGGGAAAAGAAAATGGCATCGGAGTGAGAAGTGCTGTAGGTATGGGTTCGTTGCCAGATAATATTCCCGTAGAGATTGAAGCACTCTTCGAATTAGTGTGAAAGTGTGGTAGTGTGGTAGTGAAATAATATTGGATAATCATATTGAATAGCATCAAGATGGAAGAGAAAAACTGGTATGAGGTTGATAATATAAACGAATACGATTCGCCTGCATTATTGATTTATCCGGCAAGAGTAAAAGAAAACATATGCTTGTTAACAGATAAAATAAATCTTCAGTTCCTCCGGCCACATGTAAAAACAAATAAGATCGCGGAAATATGTAGTCTGATGATGGAATCGGGCATCAAAAAATTCAAGGCTGCAACAATCGCAGAAGCAGAAATGCTTGCCATGATAAAAGCGCCGGATATATTACTTGCTTATCCCGTTAATGGTCCCAAAATTAAAAGGCTGATAAATCTGATTGTAAAATATCCCGAATCTTTTTTTTCCTGTCTTGTTGATCAGTTTGAACCAGCAGAAGAAATATCAGGTTTATTTACAACAGCGAAATTGCAGGCATCGGTTTATATTGATCTGAATGTAGGCATGAATCGCACGGGCATAGCGCCGGAGAAAGTATCTGATCTTTATTCCCGCATTGTTTCCCTTCCTTCCATAAATATTGCCGGCTTACATGCATATGACGGTCATCTGAAGGTTAAAGACTTCAAAACAAGAACGGAAAATTGCGTTCAGGCTTTTGCACCTGTGCTGAAGTTAAAACAGGAAATAGAAAAAATAGCCGGTCGTCCAATAACGTTGATAGCAGGAGGTTCACCAACATGTTTTATACATGCAGCGGCAGGTGATCGTGAATGCAGTCCGGGTACTTTTGTTTTCTGGGACAAGGGTAATAAGGAACAGATTCCCGAACAACCATTCGAATGGGCAGCCCTTGTCGTTTGCAGAATAATCTCTATTCCGGCTTCAGACAAAATCTGTGTTGACCTTGGTCATAAGTCTGTGGCAGCAGAAAATCCATTGCCACGCGTTTTTTTCTTAAACGCAGAAAAAGCCATCCCCATCGCTCAAAGCGAAGAACATCTCGTACTTGAAGTATCCGACAGCAGAGAGTATAAAACGGGAGACGTTCTTTACGGAGTACCCTGGCATATTTGTCCGACCGTAGCTTTATATGAAAAAGCACATGTAGTTGAGAATAATAATATAACAGGATCCTGGAAAGTTGTAGCGCGCAATCGTGCGATCAACGTTTAACGCTTAAAGCCTAAGGCCTAAAGCCTAAGGCTAAGCTTAAGGCCTAAAGCTTAAAACTATTTGTAAATTTTTTCTCCGAAATTAAACCACCAACCGCCAACCGCCAACCGTCAACTGTCAACCGTCAACCGTCAACCGTCATCGATCACCGCCTCACCGGCTCTGCATCCCACCTGATGTCAGGATTATAGTACTTAAACAAAAGTGCTGATAGTTTCCTCGTAAGCACCCAGGCTTCGTTATTATATTCCCAACTTTGATCTGAATTGTTTTTGGTAAATATGCTGAAGATATAGGGATGTGACGCGTTCACGTATAATAGTTCGTTCCGGCACTCATCGAGTGCACCACTTTTTGAAGCGACATAAATATTGGGTGGGATCTGTGAAATAGCGTCTTCATCCCAATATTGTCTGCCCAGGGTTCTGAGCATTCGATCGCTGCTGCGCTGACTCAAAATTCCGCCTTCTGCAATTTGCTGCATCAGCCTGGCGATTTCACGGGGAGTTGTTTGTCCCCAGCCATAGATCTCCCGATCCTGTTCACGGCCTGGCGTGCGACTATTCACCCTTGTATATTTATAACCAAGACTGTCCATAATTTCGTTTATCCGTATTCCGCCTCCGGCGATACCCTGTAACATGAGACTGGCTGTATTATCGCTGAGAGAAATAGAAAGAAGCATTAGTTTGCTGAGCTGTATTTTTTCATCGGGCCTGAATGAAGCCAGGATATCTTCCCCAGGATCGTATTTTAAAGTGTCTTTATAAATCATCACCTGGTGAAAATCAAGTTCTCTGTTTTGTATTTTACTCATAATACCAATCATGATCGGGATCTTTACTATACTCGCTGTGGGGAATAATGTGTCAGCATTATAATAAGCGATCCTGTTTTTTTTCAGATCTTGTACAAATATTCCAACGGTCCCATGAAAACCTTTCACCAATTCTTTGATCTGATTCTGAAGATCCTGATCTGTTTTCTGTGCATTTGCCACAGTAAATACAAATAGAATTAAAAAATAAAATAATTTTTTCATCTGCGGACTTTAGGGAATAATAAAAATAATGTTTCACGAAATTAACTGCGTTTTTGATTTGAATGAAAAATGCTTCCACTGAATTAACTTGCGGGTTAATTGTGAGAAAAGTTATCGCTCCTCATGCAAAAATTAATGCAGAAACAAATCAGTAAACTTGGCACGGCTCCGGCATTTACGTCAACTGTATATCCCATTTTACTGATGATCAGTTTGTCGCATTTATTAAATGACACGATACAAGCCCTGATTCCGGCGATCTATCCATTGGTTAAAACGAATTTTCATTTGAATTTCTCACAGATAGGTCTTATAACTCTCACATTTCAGCTGGCAGCTTCCCTGTTGCAGCCACTGGTAGGAATGTATACTGATCGTCGTCCCCAGCCATTTTCTCTTGCGGCCAGTACGGGATTCACTTTAATAGGTCTGATTGCAATGTCGCAGGCAGGCAATTACCAGGTACTTCTCGTTTCCGTGGCACTCATAGGAATTGGCTCTTCTATTTTCCATCCCGAAGCATCGAAAGTTGCTTATATGGCATCCGGAGGTAAACGCGGCCTTGCACAATCAATATTTCAGGTAGGTGGCAATGCTGGTTCGTCACTCGGTCCTTTACTTGCCGCATTGATTATTGTACCGATGGGGCAATCAAGTATTGGCTGGTTTTCGGCGTTGCCATTGATCGCTCTCGGCATCCTTTTATTTGTCGGTCGCTGGTACAAAATGAATCTTAATACCTACAAACAGAAAAATACAAAAACAAAATCAGAGGGTCACACATTCTCGCAAAAGAAAATCATTCTGTCAATATTGATTTTGCTTGTATTGATTTTCTCAAAGTACTTCTATCTGGCTTCCATGGTAAGTTATTTGACTTTTTATTTGATTGCAAAATTCAAAGTATCTGTTCAACATGCACAGATCTTCCTTTTTATATTTTCTTTTTCTGTCGCAGCAGGCACATTACTTGGCGGACCGCTCGGAGACAGGTTTGGAAGAAAATACGTAATCTGGTTTTCAATTTTGGGAGTAGCACCGTTCACACTTATTCTGCCTCACGCAAATCTTTTCTGGACAGCCATTCTAACGGTCATCATAGGCGTTATACTTGCTTCTGCTTTTTCTGCCATTCTGGTATATGCACAGGAACTATTACCCGGCAAAATCGGCATGATCTCGGGACTGTTCTTTGGATTCGCATTCGGAATGGGTGGACTCGGCTCTGCATTATTGGGCGTACTCGCCGATCACAAAGGCATAATTTATGTATACCAGGTCTGCGCGTTTCTACCGCTTATTGGTTTGCTCACCGGCTTTCTTCCAAATATTGGTGGGCGAAAACGAGCAGAAGTGTAAACCTGAACGCTATTTCTTCACTGTAAAATAGATCACGTTATTTCCTGGTACACCGGAATCGGAGACACCCTGCACAACCAGGGCATATTTCCCGGGAAGATCAGAAGTATAAAATTCGAGTTGTTTTCTTCCACCCGCGTCAGATTTAATTTGCGGCGACCAGTATAAAAGCGTTCTGAAATCGGGCATCCGGTTATTAATCTGCTGTTCGGTTTCATACTTCGGTGCAAAAAACTCCCTCGTTTCAGGGATGCCGGGATAATCAAGAACCAGAGCATGGGGGTTTAATACAACACCGTCCAGATCGCCGTGATAAGTTGTAAGGCTGATAATACCCGGGTAAGTTTGATATCCCACATCATACTGTCTGTTTATCAGATCGAGCCTTTTTATTTTTAACGGATCCTGTTGAATTAGTTCATTGGTGTAGAAAAATGGAACGCCATCAATCAGTATAAGAGGTTCATCAGTGAAAAAATTGTGAACAGAGTTATCGACCGCATATACCTGAAAATTTTCGCCACGTCTGTTTACATTGATAGAATGCACATATTCCCTCAGCACTTCTTCCATTGTCTGAAATCGGGTGTAGTCGTCCAGCATATATTTTTCATCTGGCGTAACATAAAATGTATTTGTATCTACGTATTGTCTGTTGAATTTGCTGAGTTTAGTTCCGTCGTAAATATGCCTTACCTGTTCCTGAATATTCTGATTGGAAAGTGTGGATGAGTTGATGGTTGGAATGGTATAATCCGGATAAAGATTGCCTGAATATTTAGTAGAAAAGGGACTTGCGATTTCAATATGCGACAAACTATCCTCCTTTGGATTGGTTTGAACAATCAGTTCTTCAGAACCATAAAATCCGTTTAGTTCAAATTTTACAAATCCTTTACCATCACTTAGTGCCGGACGGAATTGCGTTCTGGCAGATGGTACTGAAAGATAAACGCCTTCGTTGGGTACCCCTTTGCCCGATTTGTTATTTACCAGTTTGCCTGTAATAATATGACCATCAAATTCCGGCGGAAATTCAACCTTCAGGGATTTTTGCCGAACAATTTCTTTCCAGTTAAACCTGCGCCAGCCATGGGTTAACATGAGATTTTCCATGTCTGCTTCTCGGGACTTTCCCCCGTCTTCAAAATAAAAGTCAGGTGATTCAATTGACCCCAGTTCGCCGGACAAATACAGGTAGTTCCCTATATTGGTTTCATCCACATTTTGCAGGGAATCCAACCGATAAACAGCCATGGACATATCAGCGGTAACCGGTTTCCCAAGTTCATCTGTGACGGAAAAATCTACACTTACTTTATTGCGGATGCTGAATTCGCTTCCGGCATTTGCTGAAATTGACAATTTTTTCTCAGGATATTTGAAATACAACCGTTCGCAAACTGGCTGACCGTAATCGTTGAAAAGTGTAAATTGTGAAATTCCATCTTCCAGATCATTTTGCTGTACATTAAAAGAATATGTATGATTTGCGAGTATACCTGTTTTCACCGGCAAAGCTCCATGCTGGCCATGTATGATGAGAAATACATTTGGATCTCCCAGATCCGGAGTAACGTGTACTGCAAGCGTAATCTGTGATCCCTGAGTTTTTGAAAGACTTATTGCATATCCGCTTGTGTAAACTGAAGGCATTTCTTTTGTGACAGACTGTCCATCCGGGAAACGTATGATCGCTTTATAAGACTGACCTGCTTCGGGTGTAAAATCAAAACTTCCGAGGCCTTTATGCAATGGTTGAAACCGCAATATGGTGTCCCCATTTTGATTAATCAGAAATCCCTTACAATCAAGACCCTTCCCATAGGAGTTCGTTACACGGAAACCTATTTTCGAATCAATTTGCTGCACCAGGTTTCCTCCCTCCGGAAAAAACTGAATATCGTAATTTTTTAATTTAACAATGGTTGAATCCGTATTCAGGTTCTTCGTATTAATAATGCGGATCGGTTTTTCAAAAAAATACTCCGGCCCGAAATTCTTCATCCAATTTGTATAAGCTCTGAATGTATAAGTGCCGGAAGGAATATTAACCGGAATAATCA
>DATHPV010000575.1:0-4924 GCA_035483495.1 Puia sp. | reverse complement strand
TAAATGACAAACCACCACGGAATGCCATGCGGAATCCCAGTGTCTTAATATCATCAAGGAATTTAGCTGTCTTTGGAACATTGGTCCATTTGATGATATTGCCTATGATTTCACGAAGAGATTTTTTAGTAAGCAGCTGGTTTACAAAACCTACTTCAACGGGTGTATGCTGATTGAACAGAACACGACCAACCGTTGTTTCAAGTAACTTCTTCTCCAGTGAATCGTCTTCGTTTCTAACGTTTACTTTTACTTTTATATAGGCATGAAGATCAAGCTGACCTTCATTGTAAGCAATGATTACTTCCTCAGGGCTATAAAAAGCCTTTCCCTCTCCTTTTACTTTCTCAGTCGGAGTGGATTTTTTCCCCTTGGTTATGTAATATAATCCGAGTACCATGTCCTGTGAAGGAAGGGTAATAGGAGTACCATTCTGCGGATTCAGGATATTGTGACTGGATAACATTAACAGTTGTGCTTCCAGAACAGCAGCGCTGCTCAATGGTACGTGCACAGCCATCTGGTCACCATCAAAATCGGCGTTGAACGCAGTACAAACCAATGGATGGAGCTGGATCGCCTTGCCTTCAATCAACTTGGGCTGAAACGCTTGTATTGAAAGACGATGAAGTGTCGGAGCACGATTCAGCATGACCGGATGTCCTTTTAAAATATTTTCCAGGATATCCCATACGATTGCTTCTTTGCGGTCAACCAGTTTACGTGCTGATTTCACGGTTTTTACTATACCTCTTTCAATCAGTTTACGAATGATAAACGGCTTGAAGAGTTCAGCAGCCATATCTTTTGGCAGTCCGCACTCATGCAGTTTCAGTTCAGGTCCCACCACGATTACAGAACGACCGGAATAGTCAACACGTTTTCCGAGAAGGTTCTGACGGAAACGACCCTGTTTTCCTTTCAGCACATCACTCAATGATTTCAGCGCTCTTCCACCTTCCGCCTTTACGGCATTGGATTTACGGCTGTTATCAAAAAGAGAATCGATCGCTTCCTGCAGCATTCTTTTTTCATTACGCAGGATTACTTCAGGTGCTTTAATCTCCAGCAAACGTTTGAGACGATTGTTTCTGATGATCACCCTACGATACAGATCATTTAAATCTGAAGACGCAAACCGGCCGCCATCCAGTGGAACGAGCGGACGCAGTTCAGGAGGTATAACCGGAATATATTGCATAACCATCCATTCCGGACGGTTGGTAATTCTGGTATTTGCATCGCGGAAACTTTCAACGACACTCAGTCTCTTTAAGGCATCTGCCTTTCTTTGCTGGGAAGTCTCATTGGCAGCTGCTGCGCGAAGATCAAAGCTCAACTGATCCAAATCGATTCTTTGAAGTAAATCATGAACCGCTTCGGCCCCCATTTTTGCGATGAATTTTTGAGGATCATCGTCGGGTAAATATTGATTGTCTTTCGGAAGTGTTTCGAGTATTTCCAAATATTCTTCTTCCGTTAGCAG
This sequence comes from Puia sp., assembly GCA_035483495.1. Taxonomy (GTDB): domain Bacteria; phylum Bacteroidota; class Bacteroidia; order Chitinophagales; family Chitinophagaceae; genus Puia. The sequence goes on along the minus strand of DATHPV010000575.1, from coordinate 3,438 downwards.
ATCGCCCTGGTTCTGATTTTTATCAGCACGAATACCAGACTGGATCACAACATATCGTTCATAATAAACAATGCTTTCCAGCTTCTTTGAACTCATCCCCAGCAGGTATCCGGTTTTGTTCGGCAGGCTTTTGAAATACCAGATATGAACAACCGGTACAACCAGTTTGATGTGCCCCATACGTTCCCGGCGCACTTTCTTTTCAGTTACTTCAACGCCGCAGCGGTCACATACAATCCCTTTGTAACGGATCCTTTTATATTTTCCACAGGCACATTCGTAGTCCTTAACAGGTCCGAATATGCGCTCGCAGAACAAACCATCCCTTTCGGGTTTGTATGTTCGGTAGTTTATGGTTTCAGGCTTTAAAACTTCTCCGTAAGATCTTTCCAGAATGGAATCGGGAGAAGCTAGCCCGATGGTAATTTTTGAGAAAGTGGCTTTGGGACGATTTTCTTTTTTAATAGCCATATTTTTAATATCAGGTTTTTAAAAGACAGTTACCACTAATGCATTTACTAAGCAGTTTACACCAGGATCTTATTGTCCTTTTGCAACTTACTTAGTTGAAAATCAATATTTTACAGAGATTGCGGTTCTGAAAATGCCAGCATAAGGGAGGCAAAGGTACGTGCTTTGTATTAATTTACCAAGATATGGCAACCATACCCTTCATCCATTTTTCAGGACCGGGAAGGAGCCGGTTTTCGGAGTTTTTTCAGGTTCTGCATAGTACAGAGAGATTGTAAGCAGCGAAAATAATAAGTAAGGAGTAAGATAGCGCTCCTCGTAAAAAGGATAAAGAAAAAAACGAACGATGACAACAGCACAAACTGTATAAAAAATATAGTTCACTTTCTGCTTCACACTGAATCCCCGGCTAAGTCCGGAAAATATAAACAGTACGAACAAATACATAAAAAATGATCCCGGAACGACATAAATGTATAGTTCTATATTTTCTAAATATTTACCAGGCGGTACTGAAAAATCAGGATCTGTAAACCACAGAAAATGATGGGTAGCCGTAAGATTAACAAGAAGCGCTATCGCGATTAGTCCAAAAGACATCAGAATGTATTTTCCGGTGGAAAGTTTGTTTGAAAAACTGTTTTCTGGCCACTTCCAAAGTGCGAAAAGAAATATCAATTCCGAAACTACATTGTCAAGACGCGTACATATTGCTACCATAAAAAGCGGATACCATAGGAGTTTGCTTCTTCCGAAGTAAATCAGAAAAACTGCATTTAATAAAAAGAAGCAGGATAAAGCGTCCGGAGTAGAAAGTCTGGCCAGCAGTAATGTCGGAAAAATCAACATGCAGCATACACTTACCAGAAACGCTTTCACCGGATCCAGGCGTTTTATCACTACCTGCCAGATACTAAGCCCTATCAGAAAATAACAAAGCAGAGAAGGAACGAGGGTGGCATGGGTATAAGAAAATCCCAGTTTATGAAAAGCCAAAACCAGCAAAACATAAAGTGGTTTAATCCTGTATCTTTCCAATATCACCGGATCTGCACTGCTGATTCGGTCTGCATGATCCTGATATTCACGCGCAGGAAGTTCTTTGTGAAGAATATCTTTTGTCCGGTCAACCACACCTTCTATGGTACCTTGTTCTTTTTCTAATACCAACGCGATGTAAAAAGGCATGTCACCATTATGACCCGGAAATTTTGATAAATAAAAAGTTGCCAATGAAAGCAGCGCGATATAAAACAGAAATGCATTCCTGAAAAACATGTGCTAATATTTTGGATTCGTAAGACCTGCACCCTGTTTTAGTTGGACGCCATTGTTTTCCAAAAACTTTTCCCTGATGATTTTCTGAACCGGTACATTTCTGATCTTGCTTACCAGCCAGGAAATAATATCCAGGTAAACAAATGCGCGGGTCTCAAACCTGTTCTTTTCGTATGTCTTTAGTCTTTCCAGGAGTTTCGGGAATTCGGGTTTTAGTTCCGCAGGATCCAGCTTAAACGATTTCCTGAGAAACCGGAATATCTCTTCTTCCACTTTACTCAGGTTTTCCATTTTTGCCATAAAACGGTAAACTGATTTGATCAGATATTCCAGTAAATCATCATTACCCAGTTCATAATGTGCAATCAGGTGCAACAACCTTGAATAGCATTGGAGATCTGTACGCAAATCCATTTTCCAGTTAATGATTTTATTGAGATATTTTATGGTAAGCTCATAGTCGCCACTGCCAAAATAGAGGCTGGCAAACTTGTAATAAAAGATCAGTATCCGGTGTCTGTCCAAATAGATTTCGTATTCTTTCAGTTTTTCTTCTATAAACGGAACCAGTGAAAGTCCTTCCGTAAAAGTTCCGTCTATAAAGTGCTGGTTAATTTTAGCGATGTGCAGGTAAACGAAAGTCTGGATGCGGTTATTGTCATTTCCCTGAACGGCCTCTGAATGAAAGAAATTCTCAAAAATATTCAGCGTCTCAAGAAACTTCGGATAATTCAACAGATCGAAATGAGCGCTCAGCAGATTGTGCATCCCTTTGATATAATGTGAGGTTTCAATCGCGATCATCGCAGGTTCTTTGTCGAACAGTTCCACCCAACGGTGTGTATAGCGATAATAAGACAGAAAATCCTGTCCAATAAAGGCAAACCAGCTGTAGCTCTGATATAAATACAGGTTTTCATAGAAACCATTTGCCGCAGGCAATTTATGAGGCAGGCGGGATTCGAAGAACTCCTTTATCGCGATTTCGTCCTTCTCATTTCTTGCCACCCCGTGCTGAATATACCAGCCATATAATTGCAAAGCAAGGCTGGAAAGCGTTCCGGCCAGAAGTATCTGCTCGTTTACTGTTTTCATTTCACTGGCCAGCTGTCCGGCCCTGTCCTGCATACTCCTCGTAATGTGAAGGGCTTCGATCTTCTGTTCGAAGAATAAAGTCTCCAATATATAGCTGTACTGATGGTATTGTCTGCCTGATTCTTTGATTCTGTCGAGCACTTTAAGACTTTGCAAATAGAGACCCTGGTTGTACAGGATTTCAGCATGATCCAGTTGTTCATGCAATTGCAGGAAAATATTATTTTCACCCCGAATCAACCGCAGACTGGACAGGATCTGACGGTATAAATGGGCTTTGACATTAGAGAGCTGTTGTTTGCTTAACTGTTTGTTCTTGTTTAACAGGTCTATTTCATCATACACGTCCATTTTATCCATGGCATCGAATAAATAGATGATTTTCAGGTCGTCAGAAGCCGTATTTCTCTTCACATAGAGCTTGAAATTCCGTTTCTCGGACTTTTTCAGAGATTTAACAAGTTGAAACAAGGTATCAGAGGAGCGGTTGGGCATCGTAATTTGAAAGGTCTGAATTAAGGACTGGCGTGGGTTTCAGCGGTTGAAACCCCATTTCTGGACTGTAATTCAAACGGGATTTTGATTTGTATACTG
>DATHPV010000574.1:0-3524 GCA_035483495.1 Puia sp. | reverse complement strand
CCGCTCGATCTGCATTATTTTTTGCACCAGCATGCAAACAAGTTTGAACGTACCACGGTCTTCAGAACACTAAAACTTTTTATGGAAAAGAAAATTATTTATTCTGTGCATGCCGGTGGCGTGAACAAATATTTCCTATACCAAAGAGAAAAAAATGGGACTACCCAAGTTCACTACACATTTATTTGCACGCATTGCGGAAAAACAATTCCTCTTGAAAATACACTCCATCTTAAAATCAAAATGCCCAAAGGATTTAAGGAAGAAAACCTGGAAGTGATCATTCATGGTGAATGCGGCTCATGTAAAAATTAAAAAAAGATTGATGCGTCGGTTTAATAAAATAACAGCCATTTTTCTCATCCTGATTTTTTTTCAAAAAGCAGGACTTGAACTCTATTTACACAACTGGCTGCATCAAAATAAAAATCACTTTGCACTTAGTTCAACAAATGCTGCAATCTGTAATATTCAGATAAAATGCCATTGCATTGATGACGCGCTGAGACCAATCAACACCGCGATAAATGATTTTGAAATAAGAACCCCCGAAAAAAAAATATTTTGTTTTCATGATCTATATAATTTCTCATTATCACACTTCTCAAAAATTTTCCATCCGTTAAGAGGACCTCCGGTTACCTCGTAAAATAATTTCTTTTATCATTTCACTAAAGATCTGCATCCGCTAAAAACGCATGCGATACACCATGCAATTTTTTATTTATCAAAAATTATTTATATGCAAAAATTATTTTCAGCATACAAACAACTCTCATTAATAGCGATCGTCTTTATCCTGCTCTGCATTGGAGGATGTAACAAACAGGAATCAACGGTGACACCTGCGCCACCAAGTAATGAATTTCTTACTACGGTTGAACTCCTATATCAGAATGCTGCGGATGCAACAGACACTGGTCGTGCCATCTGGAGACAACTTGATCCTACTGGGTCAGCGCCACCAGATACAAGCAAAGCTTTTTTAAACCTGAAAGCAAGCAGTAATTATAATGTGCAGGTATTGATCCTTGATGAAACAAAAACACCTCCTGATACAGTGAGCATTGTCATCAAGGAAAGAGTTAATTATCATTTATTCTTTTTCCAACCAACGCCTATTTCCCCAGCAAACCTGGTGATCAGTAATACTTCTACAGATATTCCCGTCTCTGATGGAACATTCACGAGCACAACAGGCCCATATTTAAATCTTGTAGTAACAAGAACAGATGTAGATACCAACAATCCACCTTTACAGGTTGGCCTTACAGACAATTTTGTGACCGGTGCTGCGAGTACAGGATGGCTTAGAGTGGTATTGCGCCATCAGCCCAATGTCAAAAATGGAACCTTCGATCCGGGTTCTTCTGATCTTGATGTGAATTACCAGGTTACCATTCAGTAATAAAAAAATTTAATGACAAAAATTGATGTTATGAAAAAATTGAAAATATTTCTTGGGTCTATAATGATCTTGTGTTCCTTATTTTCTTTTGCACAAAAAGGCACATCGTTCATTGGTGTCAGTGGCGGCATTTCTTTGCCAACTGGTAATTGGGCCAAGGCAAATTATATTGTTTCTACAACAGGGTATGTCAGCGATCCTTCCGGGTTTGCTGCCAGCGGAATTGCAGGTGAACTAAATGGCGCATATTTTTTTTCACCCTATTTCGGTATTGGTGGTCTCATAAATTATGCGACCTATAAGACCAAAGATATCAATACGCTTTCTGCAGGCTACAGAGAATCATTTGATGTGGACCAGGTAACAACTACCGCAGGAAGTTATAAGATAGAAAATTTTCTGGCGGGCATTTATTTTAATTACCCTGTCGCAAAAAGATTATCGTTGACTGCAAGAGCTCTCGCCGGCATTGCTCATGCCACTACACCGCTATATACAGTAGATGTAGAAGATGGTGGTATTGACGATGGCACTTTTGAACAGAAGTCGGCGTCTAAAACTGCATTCGCATTTGATATCGGCGCAGGGCTGAGTTATCCAATAATTAACACCATTGCCATCAATTTGCGCGCGGATTATTTTTATGCAAAGCCTGATTTTTCGATTGAAAATACGCAGAGACAAAATGCGGCCGGAAGATATGTCACAGAGTATGATCAACCGCTTGCAGGCGTAAATGTTTCGCTCGGCGTGGCATGGCTAATCATCAAAAAATAATTTTCATATAATGCCCGCGACCAAATAATTGTTTGTGGGCATTATCAATCATTTGTATGAATCTACAAAAATCATTACTAACGGTAACGAGCATGTGTTTTTTTTGTTTATGCACGTTCGCACAGCAGCAACCCTGTTCTTTATCATTAAAAGGGATAGTTTCCTTTGGCGATTCTGTTGCAACTGGTCTCAGCGCTGTATCTGTGATCGTAAAACAAACAAAACAGCAAGTTGCTGTAGATTCCGTTGGAAACTTTAGTATCACGAATGCGTGTCCTGGGAAAATTGGAATTACCATCAGCTATATTGGTTACAAATCGATTGATACAACCGTAGATATGGTAAAAGATACATCCATTTCAGTTATGCTCGTTAGCGTAACGCAGCGCCTGACAGATGTAACGGTAACGGCGGAACTGATTCATAAAGACCAGATCACAACAGCAGTCAAATCTACTTTGGGTGGTGTGGCACTGGAACAAACGCGCGGGCTATCTCTCGGAGAATCTCTAAAATCAATTGTAGGTATGAATAGTTTGCAAACTGGGCCGGCTATTTCAAAACCCGTGATCCACGGTGTCTATAGCAATCGAATTTTGATAGTCAATAACGGTGTAAGACAGGAAGGACAGAACTGGGGCAATGATCACGCCCCTGAAATAGATCCGTTTATCGCCACAAAAATTACCGTGATAAAAGGTGCTGGTAGTATCCGGTACGGCTCTGATGCCATCGGTGGTGTAGTTCTTATTGAACCAAAAGACTTACGCACAGCACCGGGAATTGATGGGAATGTAAATATTGTGGGTATGACCAACGGCCGCATAGGTGTTGTGTCAGGAATGCTGGAAGGAGCAGCTGCAAACAAGTTACAGGGATTAAGCTGGAGAGTGCAAGGCACGCTAAAAAAAGGAGGCAATGCGGAAGCCCCAACTTATTATCTGGGTAATACCGGGTATTATGAAGATGATTATTCTGCTACGCTGCAATATGCAAAAGCAAATTATGGTGTCTCCGTTTATTACAGCAAGTTCGATACGAAGATAGGTATCGCCCTTGCCTCGCATATAGGCACGCTGGCAGATCTCACCGAAGCTTTTGCAAGGAGCCAGCCAGCAGACACGGCACATTTTACTTATGATATTTCCCGTCCTTATCAAACAGTGAACCACGAATTAATAAAAGCAAGTGCATTTCTTAACCTTGGAAATAATATGGGAAGAATTGATGCGATCTATGCAAGACAAAAAGATGTCCGCAAAGAATACGATGCGGATGTTTCATTTAATGATTCCCTTGCGAGGTTAAATCCACCCGACCTCTATTTTAAACTCGTTAC
>DATHPV010000573.1:0-4009 GCA_035483495.1 Puia sp. | reverse complement strand
CAGGAGTCATCATCCGGCTGTTTTCTTCACGAAAATCGTTTTTGTAAAATAATTTGAAGCCTGTAAACTGAACAGGTTCTTTATAGACATAATCATGGTATGTTGTAAGCTTTCTGGATTGGGCACCCCAGCCATCCATGTCAATTACAACCTGCACTTCAGGATTTGGCTTTATGTCTTTATAGTCTCTTACCATGGCCTGGGTAAAACGATGAACAACCAAAATTTTCGGAGGAAGGTCATTCGTTTTTACCAGATCTGCGAGATATTTAATGGTGAAGTTAATGTCAGTAGCATCCATGGTTCCGATAACCGTACCCGGTTTTTTACCGGTTTTCATTGAGAACTCAGGATCTATTCCCAAATGCACCTGGGGCATTTTGAGATAAGGTGCCAGAAGCGGTACTTCTTCCTGAACGGTGCTTTGCCCTACCTGAATATCTAGAAAAACCAACGCATTTATTCTTGCTGCCATCCGGATCAAGGAATCTATCTGCTTAAAAGGCATACGCAAACGATATTTATTACCTTTTCCCGGATAACCCTGCGCTGTAACGGCTATATAGTGTAGGGCTGGCCTCACCGGTATTGTGGAGTCTGCCAACTGCCATTTTTTTATTTCAGCCTGTAGTTTGGCAAACATGGTGTCTGTTGGGTATTCTCCCAACACTCCCATTTTTTTGGAGTAGAAATTTCCATAAAAAGCTACAATTCTGGAAAAAGGGAAAATTGCCCCTGGCAGCGGATATCCTCGTTTAACTGGCCAACGACCGGAGCTGTCGCCATTGTCGAGTGCCTGAAGAAGCTGATCGTATTTCGCCGTGTCCAATACAGCAGGCTTTAAATTTAATAGTGCCGAATCTTTATTTACAGTGTCCTTTACACTCGAAATCAATTCGGCGTTATTCCGGTGAAAAAAGCTTTTGGAGCCATATGCCTGATAAATATAAAAAACAGCTATCAGGCCGGCAATTACGCCACCAATAATTAAAAACTGAGTTTTCAGGATACGGGGTCTTCTACCTGTTTCAGGTGAGATTTGCATAGAGTTATTGATTGTCGAAAGGATGATCGTCATTCGCTTTTAGAAAACGTGGTAAGCGTGGCTTTATTTTAAATAGGATTCTTTAAAAGATGGTTTTTTTATACCAGTTGATCAGTCCATTGGTGGACGAATCATGATTGCTGGTTTCATCACTGTTTTTGAGTTCCGGAAGTATTTTCCCCGCCAGCTCTTTTCCGAGTTCAACCCCCCATTGGTCAAAACTGTATATATTCCAGATCAGCCCCTGGACGAAAATTTTATGCTCGTATAGAGCAATAAGCTGTCCCAGTGAAAAAGGCGTTATAGATTTAATCAGAAATGAATTTGTTGGTCTGTTCCCACTAAAAAATTTAAAGGGGATCAGTTCGTTTTTTACCCTGGCGGCTAACAGTTCATCGGGAGTCCGTCCATTCATAAGCGCCTCAGTTTGTGCAAAAAAATTTGACATCAATTTTGCATGATGATCGCCCAAAGGATTATGACTAATAACAGGTGCTATAAAGTCGCAAGGAATCAGTACTGTGCCCTGGTGAATTAACTGATAAAAAGCATGTTGTCCGTTCGTTCCGGGTTCTCCCCAAACTACGGGTCCTGTAGAATAGGTAACCGGAATACCATTGCGATCTACTGATTTTCCGTTGCTTTCCATATTTCCCTGTTGAAAATATGCTGCAAATCGATGCATATATTGATCGTAGGGAAGTATTGCTTCGGTTTGAGAGCCAAAGAAATTTCGATACCAAATACCCAAAAGAGCCATAATAACCGGGATATTTCTCTCGAAGGGTGTATTTTTAAAATGCTTGTCGGATATATGTGCTCCCTGCAACATTTCTTCAAAAGCAGGATATCCAACAACAAGTGCTATGGAAAGACCGATCGCGCTCCACAAAGAATATCGCCCCCCTACCCAATCCCAGAAAACAAACATGTTGGAACGATCAATGCCAAATTTTACAACTTCAGATTCATTGGTAGACAAAGCGACAAAGTGTTTGGCAACATGTCCCGGATCAACCGCAGATTTCAAAAACCAATCCCTTGCGCTGTGTGCATTTGTCATGGTTTCCTGCGTCGTGAATGTTTTTGAAGCTATCAGGAAAAGAGTTTCTTCAGGATTTATTTTCTTTAATACTTCAACTATTTGTGTTGCATCCACATTAGAAATGAAAAATGCCTGCATACCATCGATCCAGTAATACTTCAAAGCTTCTGTAACCATCACAGGTCCCAAATCGCTTCCTCCAATTCCGATATTTACAATATTGCGAATGGGTTTGCCACTATATCCTTTCCATTCTCCATTGTGAATTTTCTGACAAAAAGACTTCATGTGCTCCAATTCCTGCATCACTTCAGGCATTACATCCTTACCTTCCGAGTAGACAGGTTCCCCTGAAAAATTCCTCAAAGCGGTATGCAATACTGAACGATTTTCAGTATGGTTGATCGCTTCTCCGCTAAACATGGCCTGCAGACCTTCCCAAACTTTACATTCTGCCGCCAAATCCAGTAAATGTGAAAAAATTTCAGCATTTAGGAGGTTTTTTGAATAATCAAATAAAATGTCACCGAATATGATAGAGTAACGGTTAAATCTTTCCCGATCCTCACTGAAAAGTGTTTTCATTTGAATTCCTTTCATGACCTGCTGATCGGCCTGAAGTTTTTTCCACGCTAAAGTTTCTACCGGGGAGATGTTGGGGAACATAGTTTATTTATCGGCTTTTTGAGTTGCGAGCAAAATTACGATATGAATCTTGTTATTTTAAAAGGTTTACAGTTCCGCTTACCTGAATTGTTCCAGATTTTTCAAAAAAATAGTCACCATTTCATCAGAAATATCGAGATGAGTTACCATTCTTAAACGTTTGTCTGAAATTGTTAATAAAAGAATATCTTTTTCTTTCATTTTCGATACAAAACGTTTTGGATCTTCCCCATCAACCAATTCAAAGATTACCAGATTTGTTTCCACCGGAAGCACTAATTTGACCAACGGATGTAAATTAAGGGCCTCTCCGATTTTTTTTGCTCTGTCGTGATCCTCATTCAATCTTTCAATATTATTTTCAAGCGCGTATAACGCGGTGGCAGCAAAAAATCCCGCCTGGCGCATTCCTCCTCCAAATAATTTACGCTTCCTTCTGCCCTGTTGTATAAATTTCTCGGAACCCAGCAAAATGCTACCGGCAGGACATCCAAGACCTTTGTTGAAACAAACCGAAATACTATGGAAAGCGGTTCCGTATTCAGAAGGTTTTTCTGATTTCGCCACTATTGCATTCAGTAGTCGGGCGCCGTCGAGATGAAGATTCAGCTGATTGTAATTACAGACCTGTCTGATTTTTTTAATCTCTTCCATATTGTAACAGCTTCCTCCACCGCGGTTCGAAGTATTTTCCAGACAAACCAGTGAAGTCCTGGCTTTATGGACGTCATCCGGATTGATATTTTTCAAAACCTGGTCAGCGTTTATCCTTCCCCGATCGCCAATAATAGGTCTGACCTGGCATCCGGAATTATAGGCAATTCCTCCGCCTTCATAAATATAAACGTGTGCCTCCTGTTCGCATATTACTTCGTCACCGGGACTCGTATGACTTGCAATGGCGATTTGATTAGACATGGTACCACTGGCACAATACAAGGCAGCCTCCATACCAAAAAGATTTGCCATTTTCTTTTCCAGCAGATTGACCGTAGGATCTTCCCGGAACACATCGTCACCCACTGAAGCTTTGATCATGGCATCCATCATTCCTCCTGATGGTTTGGTTACGGTATCTGAACGAAAGTCAATTATCATAGTATTTTACTAAATGTTAACAATTAAAGGCCCCCTGATTCCGGTGGCATGAAGATTGAAATAATAACGGTATAAAATTAATACTATGGATAATTTATTTGTAAAAGGAAGCTGGAATGAGTTGAAAGGCAAATTAAAAAAAGCTTATGCTGATT
>DATHPV010000572.1:0-5187 GCA_035483495.1 Puia sp. | reverse complement strand
TTATTTTTCCAGTCGCGATTAACTGTAAGATACCCGGTTGACTCCTGTTTCGCTTTCACCTTTTTTCTGTTTACCGTTACGATCAACTCTTTGCCAGCCCACCATGGATGTCGAACTCTTAAAGCGAAGATCTTTGGCGTTTTTGTTTGAATAACAATTAATGTTTTATCGGATTCCGGAAAAGAAGTTGTCTGGCTCAGGGTTATCCCTTTTCGCTTCCAGTTCAGACGGGATCCGATGAAAAGATTCACGTACAAACTTCCGTCGCTCCCCTGGTAATAAATATTTTCCGTGTATTTGCTGTGATTTTCCATGCCGCTTCCGACACAACAGGTGAATGTATTGAACTCATCACTAAATTCTTTTTTTGTTCCCATGCGCAGTGGAACAAAATAACACATCATGCCGTCTGTCGGATTTTGCGAGGCAAGAATATGATTGTAAAGTGCACGTTCGTAATAATCTGCGAGTTTGCTGTCTGGCTCCCAACTGAATAAATGTCTGGTAAGTTTCAACATATTATAAGTACAGCAGGTTTCACAGGTATTATCGCTGAGTGCATCGTTTAACTTGTCTGGCTCACCGCAATATTCATAATTACTATTGCCACCGATAACATAGGTATGATCGTGCACCATAATATCCCAGAAAAAAGAAGCAATGGTCTGATCTCCTTTATTGGCTGTTAGTTCATATTGCCTTGCACTGCCAATCGCTTTAGGTACGTTGGTATTTGAATGTTTTCCCGGCATCGGATCTATTTTTTCCGACAAAGGTTTCATTACAAAATCATCATAGAACTTATAAGAGAGTTTTAGGTATTTTTTATTCCCGGTGATTCCGTAAATATTAGCAAGCACATCATTCATTCCACCGTATTCACAAGTCAGCATTTTTTGTAATTGCTCCGGGCTTAGGTTCTGAATGGTAAGGGCTGTCCAGTCAGCCATTTTAGTAACTATTCCAAGCGCCTGTTGATTGTCGCAGTATAAGTAAGCATCTACCAGTCCGGCCATTAATTTATGCACCGTATACCAGGGCGACCAACCACCATTCATATCGAATCCGCCTGATTTTATTTCTCCTCTTTTTAATCTCCCGAATATAGAGTCTTCGTCAGGAATGGCACCCACATATCCTGTTTTCCGGGCGTCCTGACAAATTCCCAATTCGCCTACTATAAAATCTACATTGGCTTTAAATCTTGCATCACCTGTTGACGCATACATCATCGAACAGGCTGATAAATAATGACCGAGGGTGTGGCCCGACAAACCTTCACTTTCCCAGCCTCCATAAACATCTCCTTTAGTTGGCAAACTGGCATTTTTGTAAAAACGGTGTAACAGTCTTTTCGGATCCAGTCGCAACATATAGGCGGCATCACGGTCCATGGCATTTTTGAACGGACCATTTCCCCCGAGCCTGACATCACTCAGATTAAATGCATAAGCCTTTATTGGAATAACAGGTTGAACTCTTATTTTAGGATTATCAAGCTCGGGAACATAACTCTGTGCATGTCCATTAATAAGAATCAGAAATATGATAATAATGATTGAGACCCTTTTTTTCATGCGACACATTTAGTCAAAGGCTGCCGACATTTTCCCTTTTTACCAGGTTTAAATAATCCGGTAAAACAGGTCTTGTTGAAATAGCATGGTCGATAACCGCCAATATTCTTTTTCTTTCTTCGCCTTCGAGACGTAAACGGGGAGCCCGTACAAATTCTGTTCCCAAGCCTGTTTGCTGTGAAGCCAGTTTAATATACTGAACCAGTTTAGGATGTATATCGAGTTCGAGTACCGGTAGGAACCATCTGTAAATCTGGAGAGCTTCGGTATATTTTCCTGCCTTCATCAGCTTGTATACAGCAACAGATTCTGCCGGAAAAGCATCTACGAGGCCACCAATCCAGCCATCAGCTCCCAATGCAAGTTCCTCCAGTGCAAGCGTATCTACACCACACAGGATTTTATACCGGTCACCAAAATAATTTCTCATCCTGGTAACATTGGAAACGTCCCGGGTTGATTCTTTTACAGCCTGAATACCAGATATTTTAGAAAGTTCCTCAAACATTTCAAGAGTAACTTCTATTTTATAATCGTGTGGATTATTGTAGATCATTATAGGCAGAGATGTGTTGCTGGCAATACTTTTGATGTATCCCACTGTTTCCCGGTCGTCTGCTTTATATCTGAGAGGCGGAAGCAGCATCAATCCGTCGGCTCCATTTTTTTCAGCAGCTTGTGCTGACTTGATTGCGACAGTTGTAGATTGCTCGGCTATATTCACAATAACCGGAATTTTTCCGGGCAGGAGCTGCCTGGAAAATTGCAGTAAATCCATCAATTCATTTTTTTCCAGCGTACTTGATTCTCCCAGTGACCCGCCAATAACAACACCTTCAATGCCTGCTTTAACCTGGGCCTCCAGATTTAGACCAAACATTTCAAAATCTATAGTCTCATCTTTTTTGAAAGGTGTGAGTAATGCGGGATAAACGCCCTGCCATTTGATTTGTGACATATTATTAATTCAAAGTGATTGAAAGAAAAAATAAAAGTAGAGAAAACAGTTCGTCGGGAAAGCTATTTTAACGCCGCCTGTCATTTAATTTTAGTGCCACTGTATTTAAATGATTTGCCGGGAAAGTCCGGAGTGTATTGGTCGCCAACACAGAATGCCCTGATTTCCAATAGAAAAAATCCACTAACTTACCTAACAACAACTTTTTTTATGAAACAACACAAACTGTATTTAATCGGTTTTTTATTGCTGGTCGTTGGCACGAATCTAAATGCACAAATAAACAACGGTTCCGATTCCGTGAGAGATAAATTAATTAAGCTACAAAATGATTTCATAGGCAGGATTAAAGCGCTCGGTTTCCAACCCAGTCTGAAAGCACCTGAAATTATTATGGATAACCCACCCAGTTTCGGCAACTATGATGATTCGACGAACACGCTTCATACAAGCGACTGGAAAACATTACCCGATCAAGATAAGCAACTATTCATCAGAGTCGGCAAAACGTATGGATATTCAGGCGAAAGTTATTTTGAATCTACAGCTCACCGTTGGATCTTCATCCACGAACTCGGCCATTGGTGGCGTGCCTGTCTGCATAAAGTAACTGATTCTTATTCCAGTGAAATGGCTGCCGACCGTATCGACATAGCGTATTGGCGTGAAACGGATACAGCTTACAGCAATTTTAGCAAACTACGATTTGAGCATTATCTGAAATTTGTTCCCAATCCTGTTCCACCAGGTCAGGACAAACAAAAATTCCTCAATGAGAATTATGGTAAGCTTCCGGTAACCTCATATATCTGGTTTCAGGCAACCATGATCGTGGATGGATACAATGAGATACCTATCCATACATTTAAAGAATCGATAACACTCGGAGGCGATAAAAATTAGGACAAGGTTGTGCGATTGGATCTGACTGAATGAAAATATTATCCGCCATAAATTGCATAGAGTAAAGAGCAATCATGAAAACAGGAACACGTGTTAAATGGAAAAATTATGTAGGCAATCAGCTCGCTGATCCGCTACAGTTGCTTGCGCCGGGGACACTCACCGAACTCATCGAAATTATTCTTGAAGCTAAAAAGAAAACGCTGAAGATAAAAGCCGTCGGTGCCGGCCATTCCACATCAGACATAATGTTGAGTGATGATTTTATGGTCGACATCAGGAATCTGAATAATATTCTTCCCAGCAGTCAATTCGATTTAAAACCGGGATTTAAAGATGATACAAACCTGATTTTCGTAGAAGCGGGCATTCATCTTTTCCAGCTCAATAAGATACTCGACGATATGGGAAAAGCCTTAATTAATATGGGCGCGTATACCGGACAAACCCTCGCCGGGGTAATTTCTACTTCCACTCATGGTTCCGGTATCAGTCTCGGCGCCTTCCCTTCTTATGTCCGGGCTATCATTATGGCAGACGAAAATGGTGAACTCATCCAGATTGAAAGAGCAGGGGAAAATTCTATTTCGAAAGGACCGGCAACTATCGTTGGTGGTTTACAGGTAAGACTGGTTCAGGACGATAATCATTTTAAAGCAATCGTTGTAAGTATGGGATGTATGGGTTTAATCTACGCCGTGGGTCTGGAAGTCACGAATCATTACAAACTTAAAGAGACAAGGCAGTTCAGTACCTGGAGTAAAGTGAAACACCAGATTGATTTTGAAAATCTCCTTCAGGATAACCGACATGTTGAGGTACTTGTGAGTCCTTACAAATTTACAGCGAATGAACATAAATGTCTTGTTACGTGCCGCAATGATCCGGGAGAAAATGAAAAAAAATCTCTGATACCGCGGGGTCACCGAAAATGGTTTTTTGAAGTATTGCTCTTTGTGATCCCAAGCACAGTGATTGATTTTGTGATGCGTCTCATCATCAATCATTTTCCAAAAATGATTCCCGGCCTTGTGCAGGGAATGTTTGCTTCACTTACAGACCGTAACTACGTAGACAAAAGTTTTAAAGTGCTGGATCTCGGTCGTGCGAACAATCTTTCCGCGTATGCGATGGAACTAACATTCCCTTCCGACCAGTTCACCAAGGCTGTGGATGCCATTCTTGAATTGTCGAACAATAGCGTTCAGGAAGGAAAACAATATCTGACGGGTCCTGTTTCTCTCCGTTTCATAAAAACAAATTCATTTTTTTTATCCATGCAATATTCAGAATCCGAAAATCAATATGTCTGCATGATCGAATTCCCAACCGTTCGTAAAGCTTTCGGAGGTTATGAGCTGCTGAGTCGCATTGAATCTGCCATGCGTATTTTCAATTCAAGGCCTCATTGGGGTCAGGTAAATCATGTCGGGGGTGAAGGCAAGGAAGCATTGTACAAGCTATATCCGAAATTCGATGAGTGGCTGAAAGTATATCGTCATTACAGTAAGGCCGGGAGATTTCAGAATAATTTCACGCGACGTTGCGGTATTGAGGTAGAAGTAAATCCCATGCAGATTCCATTTACTTAGTGAAAAGGAGCCAGTCCCAGATTGTGCAGGATCCATCCGTCAAGCCAGATGTTCAATAACCAGTGAGCCATCAGTACCGGCCATACGGATCGTGTTATATAAATCCCCGCTCCCGCCAGCAATCCCCAGATTGGCGTACCCCATAATTCCGTTGCAG
>DATHPV010000571.1:0-3716 GCA_035483495.1 Puia sp. | reverse complement strand
CGACAAGGCAAAAGAAATATACAATCAGTTTTGCAGGGTGATTTCCGAAGAAGAAATTGCAGAGAGAATATTTCCTGAGGATAGTTTAGCCAAACTATATCCCGAAAGGCCGGAGCCATTGTACAACATGAGCAATGTTTATTTTGAAGCTAAACAATACAAAAAGGCCATAGAACTTTGTGACAGAGCGATTGCTGTTGATCCCAATTTTGCGTCAGCGTATTATAATAAGGGAGCCTGTCTGATTAATTTAAGAGATTATAATAATGGTTGTAAACTGATTTACCAGGCTGCTGACATGGGGGATGATATGGCCATACAGGCGAAGCCGCAATGCGATATATATTATCATAACAAATAGTTTTTCAATGCTAAGCTTAGCGTATTAAATCATTAATTAAATAGAATAGAATGGGTCTGCTGAACAAATTATTTGGGAAAAGTGACGGTCCGGTAAAAACCGCGGAAATGCTTGATGAGGATTTATATTGGCAAATAGTGGAGCAATCTCTGGCAGAAACAGAAGACCAGGACGAGCAGGAACAATACTTAATAAGAGAAATTGGCAAGCTATCAACGAGACAAATGATTGGGTTCCGGCTAAGAACTGACCAATTACTTTATGACACCTACAATTCTGAAATGTGGTGTGCGGGATATGTAATGAATCAGGGATGTTCCGACGACGGGTTTGAATACTTCAGGAACTGGATCATATCCCGGGGAAAGGAAGTCTATTATAATGCTAAGGAAAATGTCGATAGTCTTATTACAGAAGTGGAAGAAGGGAAAGAATATGAATTTGAAGCTTTTTGGTATGTCGCATTGGAAGCATTTCAAAATAAAACGGGCAAAGATCTGTACGATTTTATAGATTATGATAATTTCAAAATGCGTGAGGGCAACTATAAGAAATTTGAATTTACCTGGCAGGAAGACGATACGGAAAGCATGAAGAAAACATGCCCAAACCTATTTTCCGCAATATGGCCTTCATAATTAATTTTGTTGCATCTGACTATATTCATTAGAATCCAGATCCACCATTGCATAACGTTTCACATCGTCAATAGTCATTTCATCCATAACATTGATGAGGGACTCAAAGTTTGAATCTTTCCCAGGTTTGATGATTACCATGAATTTTTCAGGAGTTGTTCTTTTCTTTTTATCGAGGATGATTTGACGAATTGCTTTTTCCTCTACAGGAAGCATTTGGCTTGGATCTTCTCCTTCATAATAATAAATGCGCTTGTTAGCTGCCAATAAAAGAGTTAAAGCTCCCGATTCAGGTGTAAGCTCTCTAATATTTTCGGGAACTGATTCAGGGAGAAATATCTTCAGCCCTGTTGGTTTGTTCATGACAGTAGTAAAAATGAAAA
Organism: Puia sp.; assembly: GCA_035483495.1. Classification (GTDB taxonomy): domain Bacteria; phylum Bacteroidota; class Bacteroidia; order Chitinophagales; family Chitinophagaceae; genus Puia. Next base: position 2,334 of record DATHPV010000571.1, on the reverse strand, counting down.
ATGTAATAAGCAGAAATCCAAGATCAACCATGGGTGTCAGATCAACTCTTGTTGACAATTTACCCGATTTATTTCCTGAACCAATTATTTCAGCCATGTAATTGAGATGTAATCATTTTAGATTTCCATAAATAATAAGCCGATCACTTTCCTGAGGTCGGGAAGGTGATCGGGGAACATCCGGAGTGCTTCAATGTTCTAAGGTCACAATTTGTAACCTTAGAAATTTTATTTAAATATTCAGTAAAATCAGATCGGGAAACAATTAAACAAATACAAATTTATCGGCGTCTAGCACCGACTCCCCATCAAACCTGTAAGCAGCAAGATGACCCTCTTTGGCAACACTGTAATCCAGGCAGCAGATATTATCTCTGTAAAGCATCGGATTTCCACGAAGCCAGTAGTGACCGAAAAATACGGGAACACTATCGGGCTTGTAATAATCGGTGTTTCTTAATTCTCTGATATCAATCGGTTCATCTTCGAAGTCCTTCAGAGGTTCAATAGCGATTTCCTTGTAAGTTGATTTTATGGGATTTTCCCACCATTTTATCCTGATTTCTTTTCTCAGCGTGCCGTCTTTGTCTTTGAATAGTTTCCCTTTCGGCAGTTTTATTTCCTTTCCCTTTAATGTGGTTTCGATAGCATGATAGAACTCTGAACCTTTAACGGAAGATTGTTCGATCAGATCGTCAGTCAGTTTTGACTGGAATAAATGTTTCCGGAGAAAGTTGATACTTGAATTATCCCAGCTGGCGTGGACTGCCCGGAAGGTGCTGGTTTCATAAAACAGGGGCAGTGTTTTAAACCATGTCAGATAGTCTTCGTATTCATCCTGTTTGTTCTGGAATTGTTTGAGTGTTTCAAAATGCTGGATCACATTTGTTATAGAATGTTTCCTGAGGTGGCCACCGTTTTTATTTTTCGCATGAAAACAGAGCGCGTTGTACTCGTGATTGCCCAATAAGGCGATGGCATTATCATTTTCAACCATCCTCCTGATGATCTTCAGTGTTTTTTTGATCTTGGGGCCGCGGTCAATATAATCACCAACGAAAAATGCTTTTCTTTCCGGATGCGAATATTTCTTGTTGGTGTACTCATATCCGAGTTTATCCAACAGCTCTTCCAGCCTGCCAGCGTGACCATGTATGTCTCCTATGAAATCGAACATATTAAATGTGAGAGAGTGCGATTTTATACCTTATGATATTATCACAGTCTTGAAAACTAAAGAACAGAACCGACTTAGTTAAATATACTACCGAACAGGTTTAAAAACCGTAGTTAAATTTCCTTTAGGAGTGATAAGCGGTAATTCAAGTAAAAGTTTACGGGCAGCATCCTTAGATTTAAGGACTTCCGCATGCTGGCGTTCAAGCCCTTTCTGCATATTTTTAAGTTCCTTCTTATTCATACAATTGTGGCGCGACCGATTTTCTAAACTTTATTATTACTCTTCAATTCTTTATCGTCGTCAATACCCGAGTTGACGGAGTTCCAAGCAATTAAAAGAAATAAAGCAACCGGTATGAACACACAAATCAGGGCTATAGTCGCAGAATCCATCTTAACGTAATTTATTAATCTCAGATTTTATTTTACGATCCAATTTTATCGTTACAATTAGTGCACCAAAAATAATCAATAATCCTGTAAAGAGCAATTTCCACTCATACGTCGTTAAGTTACCCTTTTTAAACAAAGAGATCATTCCTGTGACATCTGCAAAAAAAATAACAAACAAAGCTTTTAGTATTTCTGTTTGATATTTAATTAACTCCTTGTATCTCTCATTCATGATCGCGGGAAATATTCAAATGTATTCAAGACAGTTCAAGTCGGTATGAGCAAATAACCCTTTACGGTGAGTTTTTTACAGAGTATGGTTGCCTTATTCCCCTTCCCCACCATCCAAGGGCAACTCAGGTAAAATATCTTTTAATTCTGCTGCAGGCAGTGTCTCCACTTTTCTCAGCTGACGTTGAATAGCCCTGGTTCTGGTTCCCACCACTTCATCCAGATTACTCAAACCTGCCTGGATATTCTTTTGTGCTTTTTCCAGCATGCCACCGAATTTATCAAATTCAGATTTTACGTTGGCCAGCACATTCCATACTTCGCCGCTGCGTTTTTGGATGGCCAGCGTTCGGAATCCCATTTGCAGACTGTTCAATATCGCGAGCAGGGTAGTGGGTCCCGCCACGCTGATTTTAAATTCATCTCTCAGCTGATCCACCAGTGCAGAACGACGGATCACTTCGGCATAGATACTTTCGAATGGCAGGAACATGATGGCAAAGTCTGTGGTGCCCGGCGGATCGATGTATT
>DATHPV010000570.1:0-3831 GCA_035483495.1 Puia sp. | reverse complement strand
CGGCAGACACATAAAAAAGACTGAAGAAACAACGGAAATACCAGGCTTTGTTTTTACAAACTGTAGTGCTGGTCTTATGGTATGTTGTGTTGTATGAACGGCTCCCGACACCATTCCATCAGCATGCCCTTTGTATACCATCATCGTACCGAAATATGAAACATCTGTCATCGTATCCCTTGCCATCTCAAGCTCAACATTTTTATGCTTCCTCAGTTCATAGAATGTTTGCACATAATCTTCGTAGTAAACTGACTTTACAGGATCAACAATTTTTATACTGTTTAAATCAAGCTTTAAACCGAGCCGTTTTATAGAAGCTGTTATTTCAACGGGATCGCCAAGTAATGTAAGTTCGACAATCTTCTGATCGATCAGACGGGCCGCAGCTTTTAATATCCTGTCTTCATTTCCTTCGGGAAGCACAATATGTTTGATGTTGGTTCTCGCCCATTTCGTCAGTTGATATTGAAACATGTGTGGCGTGATACCTTCGGGTTTAAAGGTTATCATTTTTTCATCCAAAGATTTCACATCCACATATTTTTCAAAAACATCGATAGCAAGCTGAACTTTTTTTCTGTTACCGGGAGTAATTCTTGATTGAATTGCCCCGAGTTTTGCTGAAGTTTCGAAAGTGCCTGTCTTTACAGTAATAATCGGCATAATAGATGGTGAGCCCTGTATAAGCCGCAACAACGGTTCTTCAGGTTCGAATCCTGCAGAAAGTACGATACCTGAAATTTTTGGATAGTTTGCAGAAAGATTTGCCTGCAGGGATGCGACAATAATATCTCCGCGATCTCCCGGAGTTACGATCAAAACGTTTTCTTTTAAATAAGAAAGAAAATTAGGGACCTGCATTGCCCCGGTAATAAAATGATCGGCCTGGTTATCAAGCTGATCTGCTCCAAAAAGAAGTTTACCCTCAAGTCTTTCATTTATTTCACCCAGGGTTGGGCTTTTCAGGCTTTTTTCCAGGGGGATTACAGCAATAATAATTTCCATGTCGAGCTGTATTGTCAGCAGTTGTTTAACATCTTCCGCCTGCTCACCATTTACTTTGTTTACCACAACCGCCAGCACCTGTACTTCACGTGACCTGAAATTTTGAAACACGGTAAGTGAAGACGTTACTATCTGCGCAGTAGTTTTATTTTCGCCGGATATAACAATGATAACCGGAGACGCCAGGTTTTTCGCTATGGAAATATTTGCATCAAATTCAAAAGCTATTCCTTCACCCACAAAATCACTTCCTTCAATTACAGTAAAATCATAGGCGTCCTCGAGTTTTTTAAATTTACTGATAATGGTATCTATCATTTCTCCCTGGCTTCTGTTTTGGATCATCTGTAATGCCTGGGAACGGGTAAATGCGAATGCGTCATCATACATTACGGAAAGACCAAAATATTCAGTAACTGCTGAAATATGGTCATCTTTTTTTTCCTTGGGATCTGTATTGATGATGGGTTTGAAATAACCTATTTTTTTGGTTTTTCCCAACAGCATATTCACCAATCCGAGTACAACGACCGACTTGCCGGAGTATGGTTCAGACGTAGCTATAAAAACATTTTTCGACATACTGCAAATTCGACAAAACCTGTCAGGTCCAAATTTTATTTAAGAAATTTATCATTGTGCGATACAGCGATTAACTAAATAAGGTTTATTTTGAAAATTAATCTAATTTTCAGAATTGATCCTTATGTACTTCCATCAGCAAGTCATTAATAAATAAAACATATAACCATGAAAAAAACTTTCAGAATTTCATTTGCACAGGTGTTCAAAGGAACAGCGGTCGCTGCGTTGATCAGCCTGTTCAGCTTATCGGGTGTACAGGCGCAGGAAACAAAAGGACAGGCTGTAGTGTCGCAGCAGACGGTAACTGCAACAGTGCTTTCTGTTAATCAGAAAAGCAGGGAGGTTACTGTTAAAATGCAGGATGGCCAGACGCACAGCTTTATTGCGGGTGACGATGTAAAGAACCTTGCACAGGTAAAAAAAGGCGACATCATTACTGCAGTTTATACCGAAGCGATAGCATATGAGGTTAAAAAACATGGCGCAACGGGGGTAACAACCACTACTGCCACAGGATCTGCCAAACCAGGTGAAAAACCTGCCGGCGTTATGGCTCAACAAACGACTGTTACGGTTATCATCACTGCAATTGATCCCAATGCTCCTACTGTTACTTTTATGGGACCGAAAGGCAATAAGGAAACAATCAAAGTGAGAGACCCCAAAAATCTTGTTGGTGTGAAAGTTGGTGACAAAGTAGATATTACTTATACTGAATCGCTCGCAGTAAAAGTAGATGAGGCACCGAAAAAATAAATGTGCGATTTTGCAAACGGTTTTCCACCGGAAAAGAAATCATAGAGAGGAAAGGGATTACCCTTTCCTCTTTTACATATTTTAATTCGCGCCTTTTGATTTGAATTCCGTTCCTTCAGGGATTCGTTGACTTCCGGTTAACAAAAATCTATACATTTCATGAAATACTTTTTCATTTTATTATTGCTGGCTAAAAGTGTTACCACCTTCGCACAAGACAGCACCTGGATAAAAAGCCATTATTATAAAATTGAGCGATATATCACTATGCGTGATGGTATCCGGCTTTTCACGTCCATGTATATCCCAAAAGACAGCACAGAAAAACATCCTATACTCCTCACGAGAACGCCCTACTCCTGCGCGCCTTATGGAGAAAATAACTGGCGTGCGTGGTGGAACAGGTTTCAGCGGGAATATTTCAGGGAAGGTTATATTATGATAACTCAGGACATGCGTGGCCGTTATATGAGCGAGGGAGAATTTCATATTATTCCCGCATACATAAAAAATAAAAAATCAAACGCTGATGTTGACGAAGCCAGCGATACCTATGACGCGATAGACTGGCTGATAAAAAATGTTCCGGGCAATAATGGTAAAGTGGGTGTGGTTGGAATTTCTTATCCGGGTTTCGCAGCAACGGAGGCATCCCTGAGCGGCCATCCTGCTCTGGTTGCTGTAAGTCCGCAGGCGCCTACAACAGACGCTTTCATGGGAGACGATGTCCATCATAACGGCGCTTTTTTCCTGCAGGACACTTATGGGTTTCTCGTAGAATTTGGCATCGGAAAACCGAGACAGGGGCCCACCACTGAAAACGCGGAAGGCATACCTCCTTTCACTGCAGACGCTTATGATTTTTATTTAAGAATGGGGGCACTCAGCAACATGACCAAAATTGTCGACAAAAATAAAATTCAAATATGGGGAGAGCTCATGCAACACCCTGACTATGATTCCTGGTGGAAAGCCCACAACACGAGGGTCGGATTATATAATGTAAAACCCGCCATGATGGAAGTGGGCGGATTGTTTGATGCGGAAGATTGCTTTGGTGCGTGGAACGTATATAAGGCGATTGAAAAACAAAGCCCCGCTACGAGCAACAGACTGGTGATCGGTCCCTGGTTTCATGGCCAGTGGGCAGGTGCTGATGGTACACATTTAGGAAATGTACGTTTCGGTTCAAATACCTCTTTATGGTTTCAGCAGAACAGAGAAGTTCCGTTCTTCAATTATTATCTCAAAGGAAAAGGCAATCCCGACAGTATTGCAAAAGCTACCGTGTTTTTTACAGGCGAAAATAAATGGCATGAATTCAAAATCTGGCCACCACAGGATGTGCAACTCACCAATCTTTATCTTCAGGCAAACAATCAACTTGGTTTTACACAACCTGCATCAGGAAATAACCCTGATGAATATGTGAGTGATCCCGCTAAACCTGTTCCATACACTTCAGGTATTCACGAAGACCGG
>DATHPV010000569.1:0-3970 GCA_035483495.1 Puia sp. | reverse complement strand
AAAAGAGACCTCAAGAAAAAAGAGGAGAAACCCATCGTCAAGAAACTTAAGAGGAAAGAAGACGAAGGTCCTGAAGTAAATCAGTCACCTGCCGAGTTTCATAATGCCCAGCCATCACCCAGACCAGAACAGACTAATCAGCATATCACCGAAGAATCCGATGCCTCTGACGAGTCAGAGAATTCCCAACCTGACAATGGCCGCAATGAGAGCCAGGGAAATGGAAATGAAGAAAATGGATCTTCGCCTGAACAAAATCGTCCCAATAATGGCGATCAGCAGCAAAAAGTTTATCCTCAACGTCGCAATGATACTTTCAATATAGAATTTGACGGTGTAATTCAGGCTGAGGGTGTTTTGGAAATGATGCCCGATGGATATGGATTTCTAAGGAGTAGTGATTACAATTATCTCTCTTCTCCAGATGATGTATATGTATCTCCATCACAAATAAAATTATTCGGACTAAAAACCGGTGATACGGTTTACGGATCTGTTCGTCCTCCAAAAGAAGGTGAAAAATATTTTGCCCTTCTTAAAGTGGAGACGATCAACAACAAATTGCCCGATGAAGTCAGGGATCGTGTACCGTTCGACTATCTGACACCTCTTTTCCCTTTTGAAAAACTGAATCTTTTTGTAAATCCATCAGATTTTTCAACCAGGATTATTGATTTGTTTACCCCCATTGGAAAGGGACAGCGTGGTCTGATCGTATCCCAGCCGAAAACGGGTAAAACGATGTTGCTGAAAGCCGTCGCCAATGCCATCGCTATTAATCATCCTGAATGTTATCTGATGATCGTTCTCGTGGATGAGCGCCCTGAAGAAGTTACCGATATGGAACGTTCAGTTCGTGCAGAAGTTATTGCTTCTACCTTTGATGAGCCGGCTGAGAAACATGTAAAAGTTTCTACTGTTGCTTTGCAAAAAGCCAAACGTCTGGTAGAATGCGGCCATGATGTAATTATACTTTTAGATTCGATAACCCGTCTTGCCCGAGCCCATAATACAGTGGCGCCTTCTTCCGGGAAAGTGTTAAGCGGTGGTGTTGAAGCCAACGCGATGCAAAAACCCAAGCAGTTTTTTGGTGCAGCCCGCAAAATAGAAAATGGCGGTTCCCTCACTATACTTGCCACAGCTCTTATTGACACCGGATCTAAGATGGATGAAGTGATCTTTGAAGAATTCAAAGGAACAGGTAATATGGAACTGCAGCTCGACCGGAGACTGGCTAATCGCCGCATCTTCCCTGCCATTGACCTGGTCGCCTCTTCTACACGTCGTGATGATCTGTTGCTCGAAAGAGAAATTCTGCAGCGTATGAATTTGCTTCGTGTTTATCTCAACGATATGAATACAGAAGAAGCCATGAACGAATTGCTGAAACGTATGCGTGGAACGAAAAGCAACGAGGAATTTTTGGCAAGTATGAACTCGTAATTTGGTTATAGGTTATGAATTATGAGTTATGGGTTGTTGAGTAATATCTCTTCAAAAAATTCATCATTCATAATCCATAACCCATCATTAAAATATAAGGTGTTCTCTGTGTTTAATCTTCGTGTGGGTCAATTCAGTAACCAGTTGTACGCCTGTAATAGATTTGATAGACTCCATCATTTCAGACATCAATTTATCGCAAACAGAATCTCCTTTCAGTAACCAGAAGAAATCGAGGTGTTTAAATTCAGGCAGGAGAAATTCGCCGTCAAATTGATTGTTATATAGATAATGAATTAGTGTTTTATGAGGCTCGGGGCATTCATAAACAGTAAAATAGTACTGTCTTTTTTTCCGGATCATTGGAATTTCTATCTGATTCGTAATCCTGAAATCGAGGCGCATCTGACGATTCAGCTGCCAGCAGAATCGATACCCTTTTAACGGCGCAACTATTCCCATCAGGCGTGAGCCATCAAAAAAATCGCCCTCCATATTTTCCATATCCAGCTTCAGCGACTTCATAAGATTATTTAAATTGGACAGCGGCCTTCATGTCTACCTTATCTCTCAAAAATTCTACTGTAGTCTGATCCCCTCTGTTAAATTTACTGAGCGCATCCATATACGTTTGAAGAGAAACTACTGAATATTCACCCAGCTTTATAATTATATCTCCTGTCTTCAAGCCTGCTTTTTCTGCGGGGCGACCTTCGCTGATTGCGTCTATGCGCAATCCCGATCCTGAAAAACTATAATCCGGCATAAGCCCGAGCGTGACGTTAAACGCAGGTGAAACTCCAAATTGTTTATCTGCGGTTTTTGCGAATGGCGGCTTATTGGCACCATCCAGTTTTTGTGTGATGGCGTAAATTAAATGAACTACTTCCATCTCGCCGACATAGTTTATTTTTTCAGGTTTGTCTGTTGGCTTATGATAATCCTGATGAATACCTGTAAAGAAAAAAAGAACTGGAATGTTTTTCAGATAAAAGGAAGTGTGATCACTCGGGCCGGTACCGCTCGAGTCTGCATGAAGAACAAATATCTTGTTATTCAGGGTGCCGTTTATCAGGCCGGCCCATTGCGGGGAAGTACCATAACCGCCAATGGTCAGCACGTGCGTACTGTCGTTCAGCCGGCCGATCATATCCATGTTCACCATATAACTGATTTTCGACAACGGTACTGTGGGATATTCGGTAAAATATTTCGACCCTATAAGTCCTGATTCCTCTCCGGAAAAAGCAATGAATAAATAGTTTGTTCTCAGGCCTCTTGTCTTTTTCAGCAGTTTTGCGAGTTCCATAAGTGCCGCGGTTCCACTCGCATTGTCATCTGCGCCAGGATGCATCATTTTTTCAGTTCCCCGATACAGGGAATTCCCATCTTCTCCAAAACCGAGATGGTCAAAATGGGCACCGATTACTACGGTGTAAGAAGCACCCGCGTCAAGAAATCCAATGACGTTATGACCCCATCGTTTTTTTTCCGTCATAACAACTTCTATCTCCACATCGAGTGATTGGGAAATATCTTTCAGATATTTTTTTCTTCCTGTTTTGGTGACAAAAACGGCGGGGATTTTTTCCGGCTTTATTCCTTCTGCTGGATCGAAAACAATTCCATCTTCGGTTTTAGAGCTATTGTAAAATATAACTGCAGTGGCTCCCTTACCTGCGAACAATCTGATTTTCTCGCGAAGCAGTTTTCCCATATCAAAATGGGGATTTGATGCCGCGGACTCAATCGCATCTTTGAGATCATAAAACCAGGGTGACCCGCTTTCCTGCAAAGCGACAGCCGGTGACCCATCCACCTTCCCCAGGGCACTGAATGCGAGGGGAATAAATTCAGTATTCAAAACCAGCTCGGAGTTATTAATGGTAAACCGTGTATGACTGATATCTCTGCCGTCATAAATTTCAAATCGCTGAAGATAAGTACCACTGTCGCCCATGGGTTTTAATCCTGTTTTCGTAAAACCCGCGATAATATAATCCGAAGCGAGGCTTTCACCGGCTGTGCCGGATCTTCTTCCTTCTAATTTGTCGCTCGATAAATAAGTTATATCTGTTTGAAGATCGGAGATGATTTCTTTGTCTGCCTTACGAAGTTTCTGCGAGATGGCGGACGGGAAGAATGCCTGGAGGAAAATCAGGGATAGTAAAATACTTCGCGTCATGAAGATCCTTTTACGAAATACCGGGTACAAAGTTATTGCGGCAATGCCATTTCTTATGGTATGAAATTACAGTTACTTTATAATATACCCTAAATTCATCGGATACCGATGCCCGGGAGTGCATTCTGGCGTTATTCCTTAAATAATACGGGCCGTCAGACCAAACGCCCCGGCTGAGGGGATCAAATGTTAATTTAGGAGTCGGTTTGTCGTTAACGACAGGATAATACCTTCAAAACTTTCACGTGACAAAAAATTTCCTTTACTTTTGCAGATTAGCCTTTTCTGAACTAAAAAACGAGTACCAGGCTAGTCGAAAACAGTAAAGTTGAATGGCCCTAC
>DATHPV010000568.1:0-3119 GCA_035483495.1 Puia sp. | reverse complement strand
AGATTATTTCCTACCTGGCGTGTAATATAAACAGGCAGATTAAACTCATGTCCGATTTTAAGATAAGCCTTCAAAAAACCGAGAGTTTCATGAAGCGTATACATATGAGAATCCAGATGGGTAGGTTTTATACCGTATTTCAATGCCCGTGTTACCTGATTGCGTAATTCTTCTTCTACTTCAGCGGGCGAAGCATTTGCAACAACGCTGTCAACTGAAGAGTAAAAAAAACCGTTTTTATTAACCAGTCCTGGTATGTTATGTGCCGGCGTTACCGGACCCCATTTATAATATTTCCATTCGCTTGTGAGCGTAAGATGCAAGCCAAAATCCATGTCGGGATGCAGACTTGCATAAGCGGCCATTTCAGGGAACCATGCGCAGGGCACCATAATACTGGCAGACTTAACACATCCTTTTTCCATCGCGCTGATAGAAGCGGCGTTTTCAGAATGCGATACGCCCAAATCATCGGCATGCACGATGAGCAATTTGGCATCTTTGGGATAACCGAGTTGTTCAGCCACCGATTTTCGTTGTCCCGCTACAACCAGAGCACAAATAGAAAACAGAAAAAAAATGAGTGTCTTCTTTAAACTAACTGATTCTCGTGAGCTGAATCTCATTAAGAAATTTTTTGTGCATGGCTGAAATGACATGCTTAATACTTAATGAAATTATGGAAAGATTCCGATTGGATACGTTATTGTGACGAATAAAGCAACCTATTCATCAGAAACGGTCATTGACCGCCAGACTTCATTTTCCAAACCAGATCCTGTCCGTTTCGTCTTTCTTTCATTACCATTTGTCCCGATGTTTCTTTCATAAATAATATCCTCCCCCTTGTATTGTTCATCGTAAAAAAAACATTATCCGTTTCGAGGTATAATACTTGCCTGGGATGATTATTTTTTTGTATAAAAAGAGAGTCGCCACTCAGACTAATAACAGCCGTTTTATTTTCAGTCATTTCATAGGTTCCGGTAAATTTTTTAACATCGGATATAACTGGCGTTACAGGCGATGGCAATTGAGGTATCTCAAAAATCTGCATGCTGATCATTTTCCAGGAGTTGCTGGTTTTATACCAGGTGTCCATAACAGCATAGCTGGTGTGTAATTTCTGGCCAAACACGATTTCATTTTCGTCAGCCACGTAGTGAACTACAGCGATATCATCATGAAATAAACACACGGGTTTTATAACGTGGATATTACCTGAAATACCTTTTGAAAATGGCGAAAATTCTTCGAGGAAGGATTTCCTGTCGGTACCGCTCCCGTCTTCAGTAACAGCATACCAATGAGGATCGAGATATTTACTCCATGTTGTGCTGTCGCCGGGAAGCGCATCACATAATGATTGTTCTATACTTATTAAATAATTCGCTTTACCGGCACTGTCGGTTTGTGCCTGCAATATCTGAGATACACTGCATAAGACAGTCACGGCGACAAACATGCGGAATCTTATTTTTCCCATACTTCTTCATTTTTATTTCAAAAATACTTCTGCAAACACTTCATAGTGTGTTACATATTCCTCAAATGATAATAAGTACTGATTGTCTTCAGGATAGTATTTCGCTTTTTCGATGTCCCCGCCAGCGAAACTTTCTATTGAAGTTTTATTCTCCCAAAACGTTATTAATGTAAAATGAGCCTCCTGGTCGCCGATATTTCTTAAAAAAATTAATTTTTGAAATCCCGGAGTGCCTTCATAATCAGGAATTGCTTTCCTTTTCAAAAACTCAGTATACGTTTGATAGTTATCCAAACTTGTTTTACCATGCCATATTCTTGCAATCATAATTACAGTTTAATAAATCGATTACCGCGGTACCAACTTGTTAAAGTTACCATGGAATTGATTTCATTTCATGTGTAAAGAAGCTCCCGCTTGATCCATCATCCGGCAACATGGCTGCTTTGACGATAATATCCGCACCTTCCAAAACAGTTAATGGCGGGTCTAATTTGTATCCCGTTTGAAAATCATACCGGGCCAAAACGAATCGCGCAAAACGTGTAGTTTGATATACACATTCGATGGCACTTATATTGTAGGTATTTTTTGAACCAAACAAACAAATTTTATGGCAATTACGAAATTAGACCCAGAAGCCCTGGTAGCACCGCTTGTAGGTGGTGTCATAGAAAGACCTGATGTTGCTAATATTAACAAAGATGAAGTAGCAGAGGAAGATAAAAATGAGGAAAACGAATCGGGCGATCAGGAAGACGCAGCTTCCAATCCTGGAGAAGACAGATATACGGCCGAAGGTTCAGTTGAAGACCCGAAGAAAGATTAAGACGCGAATAGTCATCAGGGTTATATTTAGACGAATGAGACATGTTCATGGGCATACATAGTCAATTAATATGTAACTTGCATCTGCCTGTCGCGCGAGTAACCCCATGTCAACAGAACTAAAACAAAAGATCATTCTTGTAGCCGATGACGATTCTGAAGATCAGGAATTGCTCGGGGATGCAATATCCGAGGTTGATCCTGAAGCGAAGGCTGAAATGGTATTCAATGGAAAGGAAGCTCTCGAATATCTGGAAAAACGCTTTGATAAAGATCTTCCGTGTGCGATCATTTTAGATTATAGCATGCCTCATCTAAATGGGGCGGAGGTATTAGCCATATTATGTAAAAATTCGCGATTTAGCGCCATCCCAAAATTTGTATGGAGCACATCCAACTCGAAATTTCATATAGATCAGTGTAAGAACTACGGCGCGCTCAACTATTTCGTAAAACCTGATAAGCCAGATAAATTATACAGTCTGGTTAAGGAGGTTTTGGAAGCGTGTGACTAAACTCATTGTCCTTCCACAGGCAGATAGATATCAAATTCGGCACCCATATCAGGGCGTCCACTCGCCTGAATAAAGCCATTGTGATTCTGTGCTATTTTGCGGCAAATTGAAAGACCAATTCCGCTTCCTCCATATCGTTTCCTGTCATTTAGCCGATAAAAAAGATCAAAGATTTTTTCAGCATCAGATTCTTCGAAACCAATCCCATTATCGGCTATCGAGATTTTATAATAATTCCGTGGCTTCAGGTCTTTATTCAGTTCTGAATCACGGACGATCTGCGATGTTAT
>DATHPV010000567.1:0-2879 GCA_035483495.1 Puia sp. | reverse complement strand
CAGGCGCTCAAACTTTCAATGGACCAGAAATGATGAAACCTACGCCATCCATTTTTTGCCTCTGTCGAGCACTTCACCCATATCCTTTAACGCCTTCGTCTTAATATCATCCAAAGAATCGGATAACATTTTCAGGGTCTTTGTGCCATTTTTTGAATTTAATAAATATCCTGCCGCTGCACCCGCAACTAAAACCAATAATAATTTCTTCATTGTATTATTTTAATTGTTGTAATTCAATTTAGAGGCCAACGCCTATTCTGAGAATCACTTAACCTATCAATCCCTTTATTACGCCTCTCCCCTGATCACTTTCAACAGGAAAACGACGATGGCAATGACCAGCAAAACATGAATTATTCCGCCGGCGTGATATCCAAAGTAGCCGATGGCCCAGCAGATTACTAAGATAACTGCAATGATGTACAATAAATTTCCCATGATTGTTGATTTTTAAAAGTAAAAAAATATAAAATACAAATATTACTAATTTATGTTCAAACGTTTATTCGTATAAAGTTTGACCAATTTTTTAAAAATATCCTTTTATCGAAATGCAAAACTTAAGCCCGGGTCTTTAACAATAAAAACTAATTTTTTATACTAAGTTTGCGGCGTCTCCGGAGAGCGGCTCATTTTTACTAACAGAAGATTATAAGAGATAACATCCCAACACAACGATGGGAACGAAAGTGGGCAATTGTTTACCTAACCGCAAACTTTTATTTTGAATACGATCAAAAACGATGTCGACCAAATCGGTCGGCTGACGATTGTGCCCACTTTACTCAATATTATTTGCAAAACTACGGGGATGGGTTTTGCGGCTATTGCCCGCGTCACAGACGATAAATGGATTGCCTGCGCGGTAAAAGATAATATATGCTTCGGACTAACTCCCGGAGGAGAACTGCCACTGGAGTCTACCCTGTGCAATGATATTCGCATCAGCCACGAAACAATTGTTATAGATAACGTGTCCAAAGACGAAAAATATGCCAAACATCATACACCCAAAATGTATGGTTTTCAAAGTTATATATCGGTCCCTATCCGGCGAAGAGACAAGCGTTTTTTTGGAACGCTTTGCGCCATAGATCCAAAGCCGCACCTATTGAATAAGCCAGAAGTGGTTGACATGTTCACCCTCTACGCGGATCTTATTTCTTTTCATTTGCAGGCATTAGAAGAACTGTCGCTGGCAGAAGAAAAGTTGGCACTTGAGGCGAAGACAGATGAAGTCAGAGACCAGTTTATCGCCATTCTGGGTCACGATCTGAGGAATCCGCTAACCTCCATATCCATGAGTGCTGAGTTTTTAAAGGATATTAAGTTACAGGACGAGGATCAGAATCTGGTCAATGTAATTTCGCGTAGTGCAAAAAGAATGACCAACTTAATCGAAAACATCCTGGATTTTGCCAGGACAAGACTTGGGGATGGAATAATATTAAAAAGAACCTATGACGAGTCATTGGAACAACTTCTTAATCATGTGGTGGAAGAAATCCGTGTTTCCAATCCGGATCGGGTTATCGAAGTAGCCATAGATCTTAAAAAACCGGTTTATTGTGACAGTAACCGGATTGCAGAACTTTTCTCGAATCTGTTGGGCAATGCAATTACTCACGGCGACCACCATTCGCCCGTAAAAGTAGAGCTATTTTCAGGTAATGATTTGTTTTCATTAACAGTACGTAATAGCGGCATCCCAATTTCTCCAGAGGCAAAGGCCCGATTATTTGAACCTTTTGTGCGGGGTCAGGCTAAGGCCGGACAACAGGGGCTGGGCTTAGGACTATATATATCTTCTGAAATTGCAAAAGCTCACGGGGGATTTATAGAAGTAAGTTCTTCAGAAAGTGAAACCTCATTCACATTAAAAATTCCCGTCAATAAAAATGAGTTCGTTCCTCATTTTGATACTTTAACCAACCTGGGGCAGGCAGTCCACATAAGTAAATAATTAACTAGTAGCGGCTATACATGTAAGCACCGATGATAACGGCTTGGTAATTGTGAATTATTCTGGTCACCTTGATTGTAACCAGAAAATTCACCCTCAGAATTAAAATCATTTGAAACGTATTTTGATCGTAGACGATGAAAAGGATCTCTGTGAAATCATGCGATCATTTCTTATTTCCAAAGGATATGATGTTGACTGTGCGCATAATTTGAGAGAGGCACATATGAAATGGGATAAAGACCCGCCGGCACTCGTCCTCCTCGACAACAATCTTCCTGATGGTTTGGGTCTTGACATGCTCGAAGCAAATTATTCATTACTCGATAATACCCGGGTTATCATGATGACTGCTGATATTTTCGTATCCAACCGTGAGCGGGCTAAAAAATTGGGCATAGATTTATTTCTTCAAAAACCCTTTTCCCTTCTTAAATTTCTTGAAATGATTCAACAGACGATTTAGAACGGATTCCAGATATTAAAAACCCTTATTATAGTCGTTTAAAAAACTCCCATAATCGTTCCTCACAGTGTGAGAATAGTTGATTCTTTGTAGGCGGAATTCAGGATTTTGTTGTATCGGAAAAAGCAATAAACAGACAACCCGCAGCCATGAGTATCACTCCCACTCCTATTTGCCAGTTGAATTTATCTTTTAGAAACAATATTGAAAGGCCTACTGAAAACACCAGCGACACTTTCTCAAAAGATGATGTCCGGCTTGCGAGGCCGAGTTTTAATGAATGAAAGGAAGCCAACGAAGACAATGTTGTTAAAATACCGGCCGAAATAATAAAAATCCATATTTTACGATCCATGGTAAAAATCTGGGCAGTAAGTTTTTTTGAAAACACGACAGTCCAGGTTATAATGGCCATGCATAAAGTTTCTATTCCGAAAACAACCGTCG
>DATHPV010000566.1:0-3437 GCA_035483495.1 Puia sp. | reverse complement strand
CCGAGATTTTGCCCCCTCAAGCCATGATATTAGATAAAAACTCATTTGAAATGAATCTTTCGCAGGAATCGATAATTTTTTTCGGAACGGGCGCAGAAAAATGGGGAAAAATAAACACATCTCCCAGTGCGATTTTTGAATCGCAACCAAATACGTTACAGGCTTTTGCAGATCTTGTCTACCGGGACTTTCTGGAACAGAAATGGGCCGATACCATATATTCTGAACCAGTTTATTTGAAAGAATTCTTCACTTATTGAGAAAATATTCTATATTACGAATTCTTTATAAAATCTGCTTGTTATACGAGATTTCCTTTAATCCAATCCCCCTAAATTTTTTGTGAACCTTCAACCTTTCGAACTGTATGAGCGGTACAAGCAGTAACTATTGGATGATCCTCAACGCCGAGGCTGGGGAGGACACCGCGGTAAAAGTAGATTTTATAAACCTGAAAAAGGCAGCCATGATCCTGCGGGCGCTGAATCACAAACTCCGACAGCAGATCGTTCGCATCCTGGATGAGCATAAAAAGCTGACAGTCACAGAACTATATATCCACCTGCGCCTCGAGCAGTCGGTAGCATCCCAGCATCTTGCCATTCTCAGGCGTGCCGGCATTGTAAAAACCGAACGCGATGGTAAGTTCATCCATTATACCATCAATCCCGACCGAATTGGTGATATTATGAAAACAGTTCATCTGTTGCTGGCCTAAGCGTTTTTTTGGTTATGGGTTATGGGTTATGGGTTATGGGTTATGGGTTATAGATGCCATTCTTATACTCCTATACTCCTATACTCTTATACTAGTTTTAGGCTTTAGGCTTTAGGCTTTAAGCTTTAAGCTTAAAAGGGTAAATTTGTGCAAAGTGGAAGAAATGTATATCCAACAACTATACACCGGATGCCTGAGTGAAGCGGCTTACTATATTGAAAGTGAGGGGGAGGCTGCCATTATTGATCCCCTTCGGGATATCGAAGAATATCTGGTATTGGCAAAGGAACGTAAAGCCACCATTAAATATATCTTCGAGACTCATTTCCACGCCGATTTTGTGAGTGGTCATCTTGATCTGGCCCAGGCATCGGGCGCTCCCATCGTTTATGGCCCCGAAACAGAAACTTCTTTTCCTATCTATCGCGCCAAGGATGGGGAGATTTTCAAACTCGGCAAACTCACTATAGAAGTATTACATACTCCCGGACATACCATCGAATCTTCCTGTTATCTCCTGCGTGAGGCTAACGGAAATCCTTATGCGATTTTTACCGGCGACACTTTGTTTGTAGGAGACGTGGGCAGACCGGATCTCAGCAGTGGTAATATGACACAGGAAGAACTGGCGTCTTTATTGTTCGATTCATTACAGACAAAAATTAAAACACTTCCTGACGATATATTGATTTATCCTGCGCATGGCGCCGGCAGCAGCTGTGGAAAAAATATTGGCAGCGAAACATATAGCACTCTGGGAGAAGAAAAGAAATCTAATTATGCTCTGCGTGCTGAATCAAAAGATGATTTTATAAAAGCAGTAACTGACGGACTCAATACACCTCCCCAATATTTTGCAGTGAATGCACGCATCAATAAAGAAGGATATGAAAGTCTTGACGGAGTTATGGAAAACGGACTGAAGGCTTTGTCGATAGAAGAATTTAAAAGACTGATATCAGACGACGATACTATTTGTCTTGATACCCGCCCGCCAGGAGAATTCACGGAAGGATATGTTCCTGGTTCCATCAGCATCGGCCTTGATGGAAGATTTGCAGAATGGGCAGGAAGTCTTCTGCCTTTTGATAAACCCATCGTACTTGTTACGACTCCGGGTAAAGAAAAAGAGAGTCTGGTCAGACTGGCACGTGTAGGATTTTCACAAATGTGTGGTTATCTCGATGGCGGATTTGAAAAATGGAAATCTGCAGGGGAGCGAATTGATCTCGTCGTAAATATTGACGCGGATGAATTTGCAATGGATCTTCCCTTCGATCCAAAACTGAAAGTAGTGGATGTGCGGAGAGAGACAGAATTTGCCGACGGCCATGTTCCGGGAGCGAGAAATATTCCGCTTGAAACATTAACTGATCCGGGCACGATGGCTGAGTTCGACGATCTCGATAATATATATATTCATTGCGCTGGCGGCTACCGCAGCGCCATTGCCTGCTCACTTTTTAAACGTCAGGGTATTCACAACCTGCACAATATTGTAGGCGGTTGGGAAGAAATCAAAAAAATCGACGGACTGGAAATTGTAAAAGAGAATAGTGTATTAAATTAAACTTTCTTCTTCTTTTTCGTTTTTGAATTCATCTTCAGTTTGTTAGATTTTGGAAAACCAAATTCTGCAATCAATTTCTCGGCTTTTTCATGTTTTGCTATGAAAACGGGATCATTGCATAGATCGGGCATATTGTCATCTATGAGGATAGGTGTTCCTGGGTATTTGTTTAGAGCTTTTATCGATCTTTTTTTCTTTGGCATAAATTATTACCAGCGCATGAATTTACGATTACTTATTTTCCTTTTTGCGAGTATAAGTTGTTTCATTCGCGATCTGAATTTTTCACGGTAGATAGAACGGTGATTGGTGGATGGTAAATGGTAAATTGTAGACCGGATATCAAGAATCGATATCCGATCTGCAATAACAAGCGTTCCGCGTTAAGCGTTTTGCGTTAAGCGTTTTGCGTTCCGCGTTCAACGCTCCTCATTTCTGACCCAAAAAGTATCCGAGCTTAACGCCAACGTAACTGTTCTTTAAATATTCCGGATCGTTGGGATACTGGCTATCGTAAGGAAAGAGATTGCTGAATCCCATATTATAATTTACCTGAACGAAAAAGCCTCTTTTCCATTCATAACCGGCCAGAATATTACCGCTGATCTCAAATGGCTTATAGTCCTCTTCGGAATTGCCAAATTTAACATGAGCACTTCCTGACTGCCCGCCGTAAGTAGCGGATAAAGTGCCTGACAATCCATAGGAAAAAGCAGGTCCAAGCCCAAATACGAAATGACCCTTGGAACCAGGAGCTTTGTATAGAAAATTCAGGGGCATTTCTAAATAATTTAAACGCATGGTTGAACTGTTGCCATTGTCAGAATTAGCCATTCCTTTTTGAAGAAAAGATAACGCAGGCTGAAAACTAAATTCAGATCCTACGGGTACGTCGCCGACAACTCCGAAGCTGAAAGCGGGAAGAACACCACTAACGCTTTTTACTCCGTTTTCGTTTTCATTTCTCATCCAGCCGAAAGTACCCCCGGCCGTGAATCCGAATTTACTTTTTTGTGCATTGGCAAATGGTAAAATTGAAATGCATACCAACATTGTAATCATAATTTTTTTCATAACGGTTTGTTTTAGAATTCAAAAATATCCTGATGAATACCTGAACCCTAATCGATATATGCAGTCGAACTCACT
>DATHPV010000565.1:0-2271 GCA_035483495.1 Puia sp. | reverse complement strand
TACAGGAAGCGCAACTAATTACTGTTTCCTTACCATCCAGAATATGATGGTTTACATTAAATACAATGGTTTTCAAATCACCGGTTGCAGGTGCAGAAATCACGACGCGTTTTGCGCCGCCTTTTAAATGCAGCTCAGCTTTTTCTTTGTCGGTAAAAAACCCGGTGCATTCCAGCACAACATCCACATCATGATTTTTCCATGGAATATCAGCGGGATTTTTCTGGGCATATATCGTTACTTCATTCCCGTTAACCAGGATAGAATTTTCAGTAGCTTTTACGTCTTCGTTAAATCGGCCTTGCGCAGAGTCATATTTCAATAAATGCGCCAATACTTTTGGAGAAGTCAGATCGTTGATCGCAACAATATCAATACCCTTCATATTGTGGATCTGTCGATAAACAAGTCGTCCGATTCTGCCGAAACCATTGATCGCAACTTTTACTGTGCTCATAGCTTATTGTTTAATTTTAGGATGCAAAGTTACGAAACAAAAACATTTGGGAAGTTATCCCGACAGCCTATATCTTTGCAGGCCCTAAACAAGCAATAAGTTGCCCGGTTTATCGGTAACGCCGCGTTGGTCAAGGGGTTAAGACGCATCCCTTTCACGGATGATTCACGGGTTCGAATCCCGTACGCGGTACTTCTCAGGCTTAAAGCGTAACGCCCAAAGCTTAAAGCCAAAAATCTTAATCCGTCTCAGTAAATTAGAGACGGATTTTTTTATATTTCAAAAAATACCATGTGATAGTGTCTAAGATAAAATTCATATTTGATGAACAGGTTGTACTTCAGGCAACCATACATGAAAACTAGCTCCTTCATTTAATTTTCCTTCCGCCGAAATACGACCGTTATGACGTTCGGTGATCTTTTGACAAAGAGAAAGTCCTAATCCTGTTCCTTCATAACTGTCTTTGGAATTCAAGCGGATGAAGCTGTAAAAGATTTCCTGCGCATAATCCTGATCAAACCCGATCCCGTTATCAGTCACTGTTATTTTTTCCATGGCAATACCATCGATGAGTTCTTTTGAAGAAGTAATCGTAATCAGCAGTTCGTGGTTTTTTTTGGTAAACTTCAATGCGTTATTAATCAGATTATAAAACAATTGATAAATGAGAACATGCGAACCCTCGATTCTTCCGAGCCTGGAAATATTAAAACGAGCACCTTTTTCTAAAATCAGGACTTCTAAATCCATTTGAATACTTTTAAGAATCTCGTCCAGGTCGATAGTTTGGATTTTTTGTTTTGTAGCATTCAGTGATGAATAATTCAAAACGCCGTCTATCATCGACATCATACGCTTGCTTGCATGTAATATTTTATGCAGAAACTCTTTTCCTTTATCAGGAAAGTCAGTTCCATATTCATCAATAAGTCTGCTGGCAAACATCTTTATTTTTCGAACAGGTTCTTTTAAATCGTGGCTCGCCACGTGTGCAAATTGCTGCAGGTCTTCGTTGGACTTCTTAAGAGATATATTTAATCTTTGTAATTCCTGCGTCCTTTTTTCAACTTCGGCTTCCAGCCTGGAAGCGTATTGTCTGGAATTTTCTTCTATCCGGTTGCGAATTAAAACGGATTCAGTAACATCCAGGGCAAAGTTGAGTACTCCCTGAATATCGCCGCGTATGTCATACCAGGGTTGATACGTAATGGTCAGGTATTTATCCATCTTTCCGCCGGTTTCATCCGGAAAGCTGATGAAACGCTCTTTAAGCTGAATTGTAACACCATTCAGATACACATCATCCAGGATCTCAAAGATCCCCTGGTTTTCAAGATTTGGAAATGCCTCCCGAACGGTCTTGCCCGTAAAGTCGGGATATCCAAGGAACTCTTTATTTCTCGGGTGGTAAAATTCGAATTTGTGTTCAGGTCCTTTCATCACATTGATCAATGCTGGTGCCTGTTGAAAGAGTTGAAAAAACTGCTGCTCAGTTTCCCTTCTTACCCGGTTTATTCTAATATGGTTTGAGATCCGTACAATTAACTCTTTAGCGGAAAATGGTTTAGTCAGATAGTCGTCTGCGCCTGCGTGCAGGCCTTCGACTTTCGATTCTTCGCCAGCCCGGGCCGATAAAAAAATGATCGGAATATTTCGGGTGTCCGGGTGCTGCCGATGCTTTTTTAACAAACCAAACCCGTCTAAACGGGGCATCATAATATCGGTAATAACAAGTTCAGGTTTGTATTTTAAAATCTTTTCAAAAGCATCTTCTCCGTCCAACGCCGGTATTACATAAAAATGCGATGAAA
>DATHPV010000564.1:0-12255 GCA_035483495.1 Puia sp. | reverse complement strand
TGGAGTCAGGATTAAGTAATAAAATAAAGGCAGACAAGGACTTTGATGCCAATAAATTAGAATGGAAACTTCAATTGGCAATTCAACAACTACCTGATAAACAGCGAGTTGTATTTATGCTTAGGTATTACGATGAAATGCCTTATGAGGAAATGAGCAAGGTTTTAGAGACTTCGGCCGGAGCGCTGAAAGCATCTTACCACCATGCTGCAAAGAAAATAGAAGAATTTATCCTTAATAATTAAACTTTAATGACCTCTACAGGTCTTAATGACACGTGAAAACCCCGAACAAAATATTGACAGAATTAGAGGAAATCGTGCCTTACCTGGCTGCGCAGGGAATTTTCAATATTCCTTATCAGGTACCCGGAGGTTTTTTTGAAGATTTCGCTGACAATTTGATGAAACGGATTCGGATAAGTGCTGCTATCTATTCGGAGTCTTATACCGGGCAGCAGAATGCCGAAGTTTCAACACTTCTGGAGATTTCGGAAATTTCTCCTCTCCTTGCGGGGCTTAGAAAGAAAAATCCATATCAGGTGCCTGCTGGATATTTCGAAGAACTGGTGTCTAGAGTTCCGATCATGGAAGTGCAGGCAATTGCTTCCAAACCAAAGCCTGCACCGGTTTTAAGTATAAAGATTTTAAAGTATGCAGTTGCTGCATGTATTGTTGCTTTACTGGGAACTGCTGTTTTAAACCTGACATATCATAAAATATCAGATCCAATAAAAGATCTGACCGCAGTGAGTGATCAGGACATGGCAAATTATCTGGACTCGGATGATATTCATTGGACGCCAGGTATTTCATCTTCTTCAGTATCTGCTGACTTCAATGAGAATGACATTCATGATCTTCTAAGTGGTGTTCCCGATGAAGAACTTGAACAATATTCAACCTTATTGCCAGATGATAAACGAAATGTAAATTGATTCCCTAATGAAGAGACTTTTACTTTTAACTGGTTTTGTGTTTACTTTTTTGATCGGTGTTGCCCAAAATGGCAAAAATCTTGCGGCACTCAAAATTGCTTATATCACAAAAAGGCTGGATCTCAGTCCGGAAGAAGCCCAGAAATTCTGGCCCTACTATAATCAATATTCAGAAGAATTAGTACGGGCGAGGCAGGATGCTATAAAGAATAGCAGAAGTGAAATTGAATTAGATGAGGCGTTGCTCAATATCAGAAAAAAATACAGTGTTTTATTCAGCCAGGCACTCTCTCCGCAAAAAATAGATATATTCTTCAAATCTGAAAAAGAGTTCGGGCATTACGTACAGGAAGAGATAAGAAACCGCCAACTAAAGAAGCAAATGCGTATGCAGGAGAACCCTTAATACGCTTAAAGCCTAAAGCCCAAAGCTTAACGCTTTTCTTACTTTGTCAATAAGTTTTTGTGTTCGTCATAAATTTTAATGGCAGCAAACGTATGAGGCAATAGCCTGATACCAACGCTGATTACGAATAATAAACATATTATATTACAATTTTCTCTGGTCCGCAAGGCTGTTTATCTTGCATTAATAGAATAACGCGCATGAGAAAAATATTTTTGCTTTCTTTTTTGATCTTATCAGGAATCCTACATGCTCAGGACAGTTCGCAACATATTGTTCCAGACAGATCTAACAGAGTTGATCAAATTAAAAAACCTTATATAATTCTTATATCAGCCGACGGATTCCGATATGATCTTGCTGATAAGTTTCAGGCGAAAAATCTGATAAGACTCAGGTCTTCCGGTGTGACTGCAGACTATATGGAATCCTCCTTCCCCTCTCTGACTTTTCCAAATCACTATAGCATTGCAACGGGAGACTATCCTGCACATGATGGAATCGTCGATAATACATTCTTTGATCCAAGCCGTAATCAGATCTACACAATGGGTAATCGAAAAGAAGTGGAAGACAGTTCCTGGTACGACGCAACACCAATCTGGGTACTAGCTGAGAAGCAAAAAATGCTTACAGCCAGTTTTTACTGGGTGGGTGCAGAGGCGGCTATTCAGGGAATCAGGCCAACTTATTATTACAAATTCAATTCCCTGATTCCCATGGAAGACAGGATAAGGTTTGTTCGTAACTGGTTACAGTTACCTGAAGAAAAAAGGCCGCACCTGATCACTTTTTATATTCCCGATGTAGATCACGAGGAACATTTACACGGTGTGGATTCAAAACAAACAGAGGATGCAGTTCACTATGTTGATGAATCAATCGCTCAGTTGGTGAAAACTGTGGATTCATTGAATCTTCCTGTGAATTATATTTTTCTTTCAGATCATGGCATGACTGATATCGATACACTTAACACGCTGACTTTGCCAGAGTCAGTTGATACAAGTCGCTTCGTTATCACGAATTCCCAGGCACTCGTTCATATGTATGCAAAGAATTCAGCCGATATTATTCCTGCTTATAACGAATTGAAATTAGCTGCAAAAGATTATGAAGTATACCTGGCAACCAATTTACCCGGACGTTGGCATTACAGTAAAAAAGACGATCGCTACAATCGAATTGGAGATATCATACTTGTAAGTAATCCACCTAAAGTATTTAATTTAAATGGCCGTCATCTAAATCCGGCAACCCACGGATTTGATCCGGCGCTTCCTGTTATGCACGCAACCTTCTATGCCTGGGGACCCGCTTTTAAATCAGATCTGAAAATAAAGGGATTTGAAAATGTAAATGTCTATCCGCTAATGACAAAAATACTGCAGCTTAAAATCACTGAGCCGGTAGATGGCTATATTAAAGTGCTGCAACCAATTCTTAAAACCAATTGAGAAAGGACGAGAATAGGTCTATCAATTCAGGATTGCCAAAATTTATAAATGGGACTCTTTAAATCGTGATAGAACATGAACGTCCATCCCTCCTGTCGTCCCTGTTCCCACCATTTCAGTCGGAGATCCATACATTTTTTACCATCATAGTCATATTTTGCAATAAAGCGGTTTTTCATCTGATTGATCTGCGGTGCCACATCTCCCCCAAAAAAAGCGTGTTCACCTTCTGTCTCAATATGAAATACCTGATGGAAGGGGCAATGGCCGCCCGTTAATTCATAACGGATATATCCATCAATCAATCCATTTCCCTCCAGTTTCACCAGATTTGAAAGATTTTCCAGAAAGGCAAATGACTCGGGTTCATAACTTGGGAATCCTTTTTCAAACGCGTATTCCAGTTCACGCTGCTGTAAATAATAAATCGCATTTGGAAAAGAGGCAATCCTGCTTCCGTCCGGTTTCATTTTGCCGGCACCACTTACATGATCTTTATGCAAATGACTAAGTAAAACTTTAGTAATGGAATTTGGATCTACTCCAGCCTGTTGAATGAGACGATGAATCTGCAAGGAGCTCCCTTCTTCAAATCCCAAACCTGTATCCATTATCAATACATCTCTATCGGTAATTACAAGAAATGGCTGGATTTCAACAAGCAGGCTTCCTGGTGCCCGTTTTTGAAGATCATCTTTTGCAGGATCGAATGGAATAAATTTTTTTGTTTTATCTATGGTAAAAGCGCCTTCTGAAAGAGGAATAATTTGCATGGAGCAAAGGTAACATTGAAGTATGAGAGTGTGAGAGTGTGAGAATACGGATTCTTGTTCCACCTTCACACCCTCACACTCTCACACTTTACCTTAGTACCATCTGTCGGTCTGCATCCAGTTTTGCGAGAATGAACAACATTACACTAAATGTAAGAAGGGAAGTACCACCATAACTTACAAATGGAAGTGGTATTCCTATTACAGGTGCGAGACCAATTGTCATACAAACATTGATGGAGATATGAAAGAAAAATACGGAAGCAACGCCATAGGCATATGCCCGGCTGAATACGCTTCGTTGTCGCTCGGCGATGGTAACAATCCGCATGAGAAGAATCACATATATGCCAAGGAATAAGATGCTTCCGAGAAAACCAAATCCTTCACCGATTGTGCAGAAAATAAAATCGGTTCTTTGTTCGGGTACAAAATCATAACGCGTCTGAGTCCCTTTTAACAGACCTTTGCCAATCAAACCACCATTACTAATCGCAATCTTACTTTGCTTCACATTATAATCTCCATTGTCTTTTTTCTTACCAACCGATTTTTCTTCAATTTCTCTTTCTGCTGCGGCATTTTTTGGAACGTAATCTTTTCCTATCGCTTCATAAATACGCTTAACCTGGTATGGCTGAAATACATGATCAAATACAAAAGGCACAACAAAACGTTGCACACCAACGCATACAAACCAGATGCTCGCGATGGCAAATAGTACTGCACGTTGTCTTTTAATTTGTCTCCTTAAAATATAAATTGCGATCATAGCTATACCCGTTAAAATGAGGGCAAGGATATTTGGCTCCATCAGTAAAGTAGCCACCACCAATACAGCAAATGAAAAACCTATAATCAGTACGAGTGCCGGCAGTCCTTCGCGAAACATAACCAGGAAGAATGAGAAATAAACAAGTGCAAGGCCGGTTTCTTTTTGCATGATAGATAAACCCGCAGGAACCAGAGCAATGATGGCAGCAATAATTTGTGACCGGGGTCGTGCAAAGTTGGTTTCAACCCTTGATAAATATTTTGCCAATGCGAGGTTCACAAAAATCTTACAGATGTCGGCCGGCTGAATCTGAACAGACGAACCCAGTTTGATAATCGATGAAGTCCCTTTAATATTAGAATGAAATGGGAATACCAGTAACATCAGAAAAATTCCAAATGCGTAAGATAGATTGGCTGTCGCCGTAAAAAATTTACTGTCCGTCAGAAGTATTACAATTCCGAAGATCCCGCTGATGACAAGAAAAAGCAATTGACGGCTATAGTCTGTTTTCAAAGAAATAAAACCCTGAATTATGTTGTCGCCATCTCTGTAAGTCGCCGAAAAAATACTCATTACTCCAATTATCGAAAGAATAAACCAGAGCCCGATCAGAGATCGATCTGCACCTTTAACCAAAGATGTATTACGCTGGTTCATTGTGACTGGTTTGTATTTGTATCTTTTTGAACCGTTGGTTCCTCTTCCGGTTTTATCGCAAAAGTATCTATTGCTTTTTTTATATGCGATCTTCCGGATCTGCCACTGGTATCAGTTTTTCTGAAAATAGAAGAGTCCGTTCTTTTTAATTTCGTACTGTCTGTTGCCAATACGGCGGCGTGTGATTTCGGTCCAAAAGGTATGGTTACATGTGTAGGCGTTTTGTGCAATGTATCGAGTAATTGGCGGCGCAAGGAAGGATCCAAATAAGTTTTCCAACGTGAGCTATCACCGCTTTGTTTAGCCCATAAGGCTGCCCTCGCCGAATCTGTTATAAACTGCAGGCGAACATAATACCCGGGCATCAGATTTGTATTCGCAATATCTGTTGCGAGTTTAACTCGAACTGCTGTTAATGTATCCCGTAGATATTTTTCCACCAGCAGACTTGCAATACGACCCGCCCATGTCGCACCAAATCCGGCATTCTGTATTACAACAGCAACGGCAATCTTTGGATTCTCCCTGGGTGCAAAACAAACAAACATGGAATTGTTATTCAGTTTCGTTCTTTTTCCTTCAAGTGTTAGATAGTTTTCTGCAGTTCCGGTCTTGGCACACATATTAATTCCATCAATTCTTGCGATCCGGGCTGTTCCAACCTCGGTAACATCCTGCATTCCGCTTATGACGGTTTCATAGTCCGCATCGGAAATATGTGTCAGTACTTCATGTTTTACATTATACTTATCAAGTACACTGTCCTCCGCGGAATGTCCTTCTACGTTTTGTACGAAGTGGGGTATATAAAAATATCCTTTGTTTGCCACGATACACATCGCATTGGCCATTTGCAAAGGGGTAACAAGCATTTTATCCTGACCGATGCCAAGTGTCGTCATCGTACAAGAATTCCAGGATCCATGATATTCCTTGTCGTAGGATGATGTATCCGGAATGTTTCCGCCATCTTCGCTGGGCAAATCGACACCGATTCTGTGACCCAACCCGAATTTATTCATATAGCCTTTCCAGGTTTCCAGACCGTCACGCACATTCCCGATTCTGCGATTATCAACCGTTAACCGAAAAGTATTGGAGAAAAAAGAATTGCAGGAGTGCGCAATCGCAAGTCTCAAATTGGCAGCATGGCCAGGCCAATTTTCAAGACATTTCACCGGATGGCTGCAAGCCAAATAAACTCCCAGGCAGGGATAACCACTGGCCTGCGTGATGACGCCCTCGTCGAGACCCACCAGTGCCCCCAATGGTTTATATGTAGAACCCGGCGGATACAATCCTTTAATGGCGCGGTTGAGGAGTGGTGCTTTAACATCCAGTGCGAGTTGTGCGTAATTCTTTTGTTTGTCGGGCCCTGTCAAGGAATTGGGATCATAATCCGGACCTGATGCCATGGCAAGTATTCCTCCGGTTTTTGGTTCGATTGCAACAACAGACCCAATCTTACTGGTGAGTAATTTTTCAGCTAATTGCTGCAACTCTATATCCAGGTAGGTATGCAGATTTCTACCTGCAATAGCCGGTGTATCCAGAGCACGGTCTGATTGATGACCAACAAGGCGGTTTTTATTGTCTTTTATCCAGAATTCTACACCCCGTTTACCCATAAGCTGCTTTTCATAAAACTGTTCAAGCCCACTTCTGCCAACATAGTCACCAAGCTGATAATAATAGTTCGAGCGTCTCAATATATTGGAATCGACTTCGCCCACATAACCCATAATATGTGCAGCGGCATCAAAAGGGTAAACCCTTACAGGTCGTTCCTGCAGGTTAAAACCGGGAAAACGCCAGATATTTTCTTCCAGTTTGGCGTAAAGATCAGGTTCCAGCAGATCTTCAAATATCGAAGGGCGGAATGGACCGTTTTTTATCCTGGCGTCCAATATACGCGACCGGAATTCAACGGAATCAATTTCCAGAATCTGACAAAAAAAAGCCGTATCAATATTTTTTACCTGTGAGGGAGTTACCATCAGGTCATATAAAATCGTATTGTTCAGAATAGCACGCTGATTGTGATCATAAATGATACCTCTTGTTGGATAGACTCTTTTAGGGAAAAGCGCATTCTCCTGCGCCATTTTTTTATACTTGTCGGAAAAGATCTGGAGGTTAAAAAGCTGAACAAATATCACGAGGAACATCCCGCAAAAGATGAGGCGAATAATATTACTGCGCGATTGATTAAAAACAGGCATCTCCGGATATTGGAATTAAATTAAACCGTATTTGTTCTGAACTTTTCTTTTCTGAAAAATAAAAGTTCCGTCAGCAATATCAACAACATACTGATACCTGTTGTTGCTATTACTTTCCCTATAAAATACAAAAAAGTTCCGAAACTCATCCATTCCAGAAAAACTAGATATCCGTGATGAAATAAAGTAAGCACAAAAACATAAGTGAAATAAGGAGCCCAACCCATACTGGTTATGGATGGTGATAGATAATTTTTATCCGCGCCTTCCTGTGATATAAGCATGTTTACGACGAAAGGCCTTAAATAGGCTATCAAAACACAGGCGGCGGCGTGTAAACCAGGTGTATGCATGAAATAATCCAGGCAAAGACCGAATAAGAATGCCACACTCATTAAAGCTGAGCGTGTCATACTGAATGGAAGCCAGAGTATATAAAGATAATATAAGTAAGGTGTGATGAACCTGTGAAGAGGCGGCATCTTGAAAAGGATAAACACCTGAACCAAAATGAACAGCATGAAACGGAATATATTTTTCAGAAGTTCACTCATTGGAATTTTTTTCGGGTGGAGTCTTCTAAATGATTTTGTTCTGCGAGTTGAGTGTTTTCAACTACATACACATATTCAATACTGGAAAAATTAGTCGATGGTTTTACTTTTAGCGTATAAAAATTGCTGCTTTTATCGTCTACAATTTCATCGATCGTACCCACCATCAGCTGAGCCCCTGAAAACATAGATGAAGTAGGACTGGTGACCACAGAATCCCCCTTCTTCAATTTTGCGCTTTTTGGAATGTCCTTAAGCGTTACGTATAACGGACTTATCCCATCCCATTCCAAGGTTCCTCTTTCACCTCCATTTTTCAATTTTACGACCACTTTGAACTGTCGGTTTAAAAGAGTCCAAACCGTTGCATAATTATCGCTGGCATTGAGAACCTGACCAACTATTCCCTGAGGTCCTGTTACACCCATATTGGGCCTTATTCCCTGTAACGTTCCTCTGTGTATCGTCAGAAAGTTCACTTGTGTATTGATAGTACTGCCAACCACCTTAGCCCCCATCCATACATATTTTTTTATTTCACGAAGAGAATCCGTTTCTATTGTATCTGATATCATTTTTTCAGGACCGCCTGCATTCTCATAGTTCTCCTTGAGCATTTTGTTCAGTCTCAAATTTTCTGAGGCAAGCTGCTCATTTATTTCTTTCAGACGGAAATATGATTCGACCTTACTAAATCGTTGGTTGATGCTACCGGTAAATTCACTTGCAACATTCATAAATGCTGCTTCATGATATTTATTATATCTGAAAAGAAAACTAAGAGAGATAATCTGCAACAGCAAAAAGAATAGAAAATTCGAATACTTTCTGATGAAGAGAAAAACATTACGCACAGGGAGTTTATAATTTTAAGTTTGCTTCATCTTTGTAAGTAAAATCTTATGCATTCTGATAAAAGACTTCCGACACTCTCACACTCTCACACTCTCACACTTTCCTCCTATCGCATAACAAACGGATACCTGTCGTAATTCTTTAATGAAATTCCCGTTCCTCTTACCACACTCTTTAAAGGATCGTCGGCAATATGAACAGGAAGCTTAATTTTCTGACTTAGTCTTTTATCGAGGCCCCTGAGCAGGGCACCACCGCCGGTCAGGTATAACCCGCGACGATAAATATCTCCGGCAAGTTCAGGAGGAGTAGTTTCCAGGGCTTTCAAAATAGCTTCTTCTATTTTAAATATACTTTTATCAAGTGCCTCCGCAATTTCCTGGTAACTCACAAGAATTTGTTTAGGAATTCCGGTAACCAGGTCACGTCCATTTACAGGAATATCATCCGGCGGATTATCAAGATCTTTCAGGGCAGCTCCAATCTGGATTTTTATTTGCTCAGCCGTTCGTTCACCAATCAGTAAGCTGTGGTAACGGCGAAGTGCTTCCATAATATCGGCAGTAAATTCGTCACCTGCTATTCGAATGGACTGATCACACACTATCCCAGCCAACGCAATTACCGTGATACCGGTAGTACCACCTCCAATATCTATAATCATATTACCTACAGGTTCTTCCACGTCTATTCCTATACCCAAGGCGGCTGCCATTGGTTCATGGATCAGATAAACTTCTTTGGCTCCCGCCTGTTCAGCGCTGTCGCGAACAGCTCTTTTTTCCACTTCCGTTATACTGGACGGAATACATATCATCATTCGCCAGCTAGGTGGGAAAAGCGGCTTTTTGGGATAGATCATTTTGATCATTTCCCGTATCATAAGCTCAGCGGCATTAAAATCGGCAATAACCCCATCTTTAAGGGGACGAACAGTACGAATGCTCTCATGCGTCTTTTCATGCATCATGAGTGCCCGTTTTCCAACAGCTAATACTGTTTTTGGATTGTTTCGGTCAAGTGCTACTATACTAGGTTCGTTAACTACGATTTCGTCATTATGAATGATCAGGGTGTTAGCAGTGCCCAGATCCATAGCAATCTCTTGCGTCAGGAAATTGAATAATCCCATTTTAAAAGGTCAGATTTATATTCTGTTACGATGCTGCAAAATTGACGGAAATAATCGGAATTAACAAAGCGAACATTAATCACCGGTATCCTGCACTGAACGCTATTTTCATCGGGATATTTTTTAAGATCAATAGTTTATTCTGAGGCGAAACCCAAACGCCTTTCTAATTGACGATCCAACCGGGGCAGTTTCTTTCTTTCAATGAGAAAACTTGTCAGTTGTGCGATTTCGCGAAATATGAAATGTTTGTCAACAGTCCCCTGCAAATAACTTCTTCCTGAACTGCCTCCTGTTCCCAAGCGGGTTCCAATGGTTCTATGAACCATGTGCATGTGCCGGTAGCGCCAGGTGCTCAATTGTTCATCCATTTCCATTAATGCAACCAGTAATCTGTAAGGAAGTTGAAGAATTGGATATCCCGGATAAATCATAATAAAAAGACCGGCTCTGCATGCTGCAGGGCTTAGGGAACGATTTGCAGGTAATTTTGGTAAATATTCATCGGAAAATACGGTATCGAATAAGGTTGCATGATCCTTTTCTCCTTCGGCCAGACTTTCAAGGTACAGACTTCGATATCCCTTCCAAAAATCATTCTCTTTCAGAAAGGGCATCCTCTCCAGCCACTCGTTCACTAACTCTAATAATGTCTTTTTAGTTTCCGTCTGACGGATCATTGATACTTCAGCTTCTCTTAATTGTGACAAATAATGCCCTTTCTCATGTCTTTGTTCGAATTTCAAACCAAGTCTTGCTTCCAACATTTTAAACTGAGTACTTTGAAATCCTGACGCTGGTCGAAGCATATCGCGAAAATCAAGGAAATCCATGGGCGACATTGTTTCCATGATCTCTATTTGCTGGACGAGTAATTTTAAAATGGTGTTACAGCGGGAAAGTCTGTGAACCACTGTTTGTAATTCAGGTGAATCATCATTTATAGCAGGTTTTTCAAGAATTGCGATCACAGAATCCAATTCATACAGTAGTTGTTTGAACCAAAGTTCGTAAGCCTGGTGAATAACGATAAAAAGCATTTCATCGTGTGCATGCACCTGCAGATCACTCTTCAGATCCTGAATGTTCAATAATTTTTCTAACTGAAGATAATCGGAGTAGTGTAATTCATTCATTGGTTGGCCATTGGCGGTTGGCCGTTGGCGGTTGATCTGGATCACGGCCAACGGCAAACTGCCAACGATTAAAAATAATCAAAGAAATTCATACCCAATGTCCCTCCTGAAATAGATACCGTCAAAATCTATTTGTGTAAGAACGTTCATGGATTTCCGGATGGCGTCCTGGAGGGATACTGCATAAGAAGTTACACACAAGACCCTGCCTCCGTTTGTGACCACTTCTTTATTAACCAATGAAGTACCCGAATGAAAAATCAGGCTTTCTTCATGATTGGTATCGAGTCCCGAAATGGGAAAACCCTTTTCGTAACTGCCAGGATATCCACGACTCACTGCTACCATTGTGGCAGCAACACGGTCATCAATTTCAATAGTTTTTTCGTTAAGATTTTTATCGACAACTGCACACAGGAGTTCTACCAGGTCGTTCTTCATGCGGGGTATTATGACTTCTGTTTCAGGATCACCAAGCCGACAATTGTATTCTATTACCATCGGCTGTTCGTTTACCTTGATTAATCCTATAAAAATGAAACCACGATAATCTATATTGTCTGCTTTCAATCCACGAATAGTGGGGTCAACGATTCGTTCTTTTACTTTCAACATGAACTCATTATCGGCAAACGGAACCGGGCTTACCGCACCCATACCACCGGTATTTGGACCTTTATCCCCCTCGCCAATTTTTTTGTAATCCTTTGCTTCCGGTAAAAGCACATAGTGGTCACCGTCAGTAAGGACAAAAACCGACAATTCGATACCTTCCAGAAATTCTTCTACAACAATCCTGCGGCCGGCTTCTCCGAATTTATCCTGCTGCAGCATGAGCTCAAATTCAGCCATGGCTTCAATATGACTATTGCAAATAATGACACCCTTTCCGGCGGCGAGCCCGTCTGCCTTTAAAACTACTGGCAGGCTATGTGATTTTACATATTCCAAACCCTCAGAAAAATGATCTGCGTCAAATTCTTTGTACCCCGCAGTGGGAATACCGTGTTTCATCATAAATTGTTTAGAGAAGGCTTTGCTTCCTTCCAATCGTGCCGCTGAAGCGGAAGGACCGATTACGGGAATTTGGCTAAGAGTTTTGTCGGCCAAAAAATAGTCCACGATGCCTTTGACCAGCGGCTCTTCAGGTCCCACCACCACCATATTAATATCCTTATCGAGACATACTTTCCGAACAGCCGCAAAATCAGTAGGATCTATTGGTAAATTGGTGCCATAGGCTGATGTACCCGCATTCCCGGGCCCTATGAATAGTGCCTTGCACGCTTTGCTCTGCGAAAACTTCCAAGCCAGTGCATGTTCTCTTCCGCCTCCACCTAATAATAAA
>DATHPV010000563.1:0-2157 GCA_035483495.1 Puia sp. | reverse complement strand
AAGATTCTTTTCAATGGTGGAAGAACCGGTTCTCACAAATGGCAATATATTTCGATGCTTTTCGCATTGATCATATTCTGGGATTCTTCAGGATCTGGTGTATTCCCATTTCACAAACAGAAGGAATTATGGGCCACTTCGAAAAGTCAATTCCGATACATCGGGTAGAATTTGATGAAAGAAATATCTACTTCGATAAAGACCGTTATACCAAACCTTTTATAAATGAAGCTGTACTTTGGGAGTATCTGGGTGCAGACACTGAGATTCTTAAACCTATTTATTTTTCAGAAGATAAAGGGAGATTTACGATAAAAGAATTTGTAAATACGCAAAGAAAGATTACTGACTTTTTTGAAAACAGAACAACAGACCCACTCGATAATAAAATCCGTGAAGCGTTGATGAACCTCATTTCCAATTTGATTTTATTTGAAGTGGAGGGCTCAGATGGAATGCAGTTTCACTTCCGGTTTTCGATGGAAACAACTTCGTCTTTTCGGTATCTTGACTGGCATCTGCAAAACCAGCTGCGGGAGCTTTATATAAATTATTTCTTCCAGCGTCAGGATCTTTTCTGGAAAAAAGAAGCCATGAAAAAACTTCCGCTTTTGAAAAGGTCGACCAATATGCTTGTATGCGGAGAAGATCTCGGCATGGTTCCGGCGTGCGTACAGGACGTTATGAAACAAACAGGAATATTGAGTCTGGAAATTCAGCGTATGCCCAAGGATCTTTCTCGGGAGTTCTTCAATCCGGCCACTGCACCTTATTTGTCTGTTGTTACTCCATCCACACACGATATGAGCACAATACGGGGTTGGTGGGAGGAGGACCGGAATAAAACACAGAAATTTTATAACGAAGAGTTGGGGCAATGGGGTGAAGCGCCTTATTTCTGCGATGCCTGGATCAATAAGGCCATTGTACAGGAACATCTTCATTCCCCGGCCATGTGGAGTATATTTCAGTTGCAGGATTTGCTGGGGATAGATGAAAATATCCGGAGGGAAAACCCAAATGATGAAAGGATTAATATACCAGCCATTTCAAATTATTACTGGCGTTACAGAATCCATATTTATCTGGAAGATCTGATAAAAGCAAAACCTTTTAACGAACAGCTTCGGGAGATGGTAAAATCTTCCGGCCGATAATTTTTTGCATTGAAAATTCAATTTATTTCTTATAATCTTCGGTTTAAATATCCTTTTACAATATCCCGTGGCACGAAAACCCATCAGCCAACTCTAATTGTAAAGCTGAACCAGTTTGGTCTCTCGGGTTACGGAGAAGCTCCGGCCATTGCTTACTATCATATTCCAATTGAAAAAATGATCGCCGACCTGGAAATTAAAAGACCGGTCATAGAAAAATTTGCATTTACCGAACCTGGTCGTTTCTGGCATTTTTTACACCACTTAATTCCAAACAATCCTTTTCTCGTTTGCGCACTGGATATTGCTGCCTGGGATCTTTATGGCAAACTTCAAAAAAAACCGCTGTATGCTTGTTGGAAACTCGATACAGGAGAAGGCCCCCTGACGGATTATACGATTGGCATTGACACGATTGAAAATATGATTGAAAAGATGAAAGCTAAACCATGGCCCATCTATAAGATCAAACTTGGTACTTCTGAAGATGCGAAAATAATTCATGCACTTCGAAAACACACAGACTCAATCCTGCGGGTTGATGCAAATGCCGGATGGTCTGTTCAACAGGCGCTGGATCTTATACCAGCTCTGCACGAATGTGGAGTTGAATTTATTGAACAACCGCTGGAAAAATCTGATTGGGATGGCATGAAAATATTATTTGAAAAATCACCTATTCCCTTAATCGCCGATGAATCCTGTGTTACTGAAAAGGACGTGGAAAAATGTCACGGTTATTTTCATGGTGTGAATATT
This sequence comes from Puia sp., assembly GCA_035483495.1. Classification (GTDB taxonomy): domain Bacteria; phylum Bacteroidota; class Bacteroidia; order Chitinophagales; family Chitinophagaceae; genus Puia. Next base: position 241 of record DATHPV010000563.1, on the reverse strand, counting down.
AAATTGACTAAATGTGGTGGCCTAACTCCTGCATTAAGAATGATAGAAAATGCAAGAAAACTGGGCATGAAAGTGATGGCTGGAAGCATGAATGAAAGTAGCATTGGGTCTGCGGCAATTGGTCATTTACTACCTTTGTTGGATTACGTGGATATGGATGGCCCATTATTGTTAGATGAAGATTTGGCAAGTGGTTTGGAATATAATAATGGTAAAGTAACTCTCTCTGGCAAGCCCGGAC
>DATHPV010000562.1:0-2461 GCA_035483495.1 Puia sp. | reverse complement strand
CCTGTTTCGGAACAGAATCACCTGTTTTTTGTTGTCCAGAACTTCCTGTATTGCTTTTTGCAGATCTGGTGTGCAAATGACTTTTGATCCGTCTTTCTGATAAAATTTTTTTGTGTCAATCAGTTTTATAACGGGCATGGCTACCTGTCCATATCTCTCCAGCAACTCAGTTAATCCGTATTTGCCGGTAACCGCGTTATAATAACTTTCAATGGATGGCGTGGCACTGCCAAGCAAAGTTTTGGCTTTAAAAAGAGAAGCGTAGTAGATGGCCGTGTCTCTGGCGTGATAACGGGGTGAAGGTTCCTGCTGTTTATAGGATCCATCATGCTCCTCATCCACGATAACTAAAGAAAGATCAGTAAAAGGAAGAAATAAAGCTGATCGTGCTCCCAGTAAAATTTTAATCTCCCCTTTTCGAACTTTATTCCATATCTCAAAACGTTCACTCTGACTGAAACGACTGTGATAAATGCCCAGATAACCACCAAAATGCATTTGTAGTCTGCGAACGATTTGGGACGTGAGCGCAATTTCCGGAACGAGGTAGAGGACCTGCTTATTTTCCAGCAATTGTTTTTCGATGAGCCTGATATATACCTGTGTTTTACCACTGGAAGTATACCCGTGCAGCAGACTGACATTTTTAGTTTCAAACTGAGTCTGTATCTCCGTCATTGCCTTTTGTTGCGCGGGCGATAATTCAAATGAAATATGAATATTTCGGGGCAGTACCCGAAGACGGTCTACAGATCTTTGTTCTGCGACAAAAATATTTTTTGTTATCAGCGCTTTCAATTGTGCATCCGAGGCGCCTGATTTCTTCAACAGTGCAGAACGTGAAATCTCGGGCTCTGTTTTTTGAAGATGAAGAAAAGAAAGCAGTAACTCGAGTTGTTTTTCTGCGCGCGACCATTTCTTATCCTGATTCAACAAGACTTCTATTTTTTCATCAGAAGAATAATCACTGTGTAAACTTATATAAGTTTCCGTCTTTGGCTTGTAAAGTTCTTTGAGCGACTCATATATATAACACACAGATTTGTCGATAAGACGTTTTACCACCGGATATACAGCTGCTCCGTGTAATATTTGTTGAACTTCCGGAATTTTCAATTCTTTCTTCAGCAGTAATGCCTCTGCAACCAGGTATTCATCATGATCCAGCGAAGAAAAATCATCTCCAAAAATCTCGTTGAATACCAGGATGCTTTCACTGCTCAGTTTGAAGTGTGCCGGTAGTGAAGCCGCCATTACTTCACCCTCTGAACACATATAATAGTCAGCGATCCATTCCCAAAGTTCCAGCTGTTCCCTGTAAATAAGTGGCTCAGCGTCCAGCACACTCTCAATCGGTTTGGGATCAAAGGCTGCCGGTTTTTCATGAACGAATTTTTTAACAATACCCGCGTACTTTTTATTTCGGAGCGTCACTTCTACACGGCATCCTGGTAGAAGACCGTCCATCAGGTGATCAGGAATAAACCAGGTATAGTTCTTTGGAAGAGCCAGCGGTATGATTATTTCAGCGTACAAATTCTTATTTATGTGATATTATATTAAACAACCGGAGTTAGTCTTAAGTTTATTTTAAGCGGGGATTATCCATGCCGCATGATATAATCTTAATTTTTCTTCCATATGGTCAAATACCTTTTTCTTATACAGTGAAATCTGCTTTAAGGTATAGCCTTCCGGACTGATTTCTTCCAGAAAAACAGCCCTTGATTTAGCGTGTTTTAAACCAAGCAGAGATTTATAATTCATTATCGTATAATTGTCCAGAAACAATACGGGTTTAACAGGTGTCTGTGTTTCGATGGCGATCCTGAATGCTCCGTCGTAAAATGCCTTGAGAGGATTGCCCGTTTCATTGAATGTGCCTTCCGGAAAAATAAAAATGGATATATGATGTTTTAATAGACTTTTTAAAATCCTTACACTTTTTGCCCTTCGCTCTGTATTGCCCCTGTCGACCATCACGGCGCCCTGACTATATATATATCCAAACACAGGAATTTTTTTTATCTCTTCTTTGCCTAGTACCCTGACAGGCTGTTTCCGAATCGCCTTAAAAATGCACGGGATATCCATATAAGAAATATGGTTAGCAAGAAATATGTAATTACCCGATGAATTATAAGCCGATTCAAAAATATTTTCATGATGAATACCGAGCAGGAAGTACCAGCAGTCTGCCCATATTTTCGCCATACTCCAGATCATGTTGCCTCCACGACGCTTACCGAATAATGAAAATATAAGAACAAGTGGAAATGCCAGCAAAGTAAAGAATGCGAACCAGAACAAAGCGTATAGAGTGTAGACCTTACTGGAAATGTTATTCATCTAAATTATGGATTATTATAATGGGTTATGGGTTATGGATTATGAGTTATGGATTATAAGCCGCTCTTATTCATAACCCATAATCCATAACTCATAACCCAAAAATAATAAC
>DATHPV010000561.1:0-5821 GCA_035483495.1 Puia sp. | reverse complement strand
TTTCGCATGAGAAATGAATAACCAATGCGCCAAAAGTAAATATTCATAATTTCGCAGCATCCATGTCTCCTCTTTTACTTTTTTCTTTTGTCGTTGCTTATTTCGTATTGCTGCTGGTAGTGGCCTACCGCACTTCCAGGGGATCCAATAATGAATCCTTTTTTATCGGTAACCGCAATTCCAACTGGATGCTGGTTGCATTTGGTATGATCGGCACTTCACTCTCAGGGGTCACTTTTGTAAGCGTTCCAGGTTCAGTAGCACGAGATTCATTTTCATATTTTCAGATCACCCTCGGTTACTTTCTCGGATACCTCCTGATCGCATATGTTTTGCTCCCACTTTACTATAGAATACATCTTACGTCTATATACAATTATCTTAATGAAAGACTAGGCTTTAGTTCTTATAAAACGGGTGCCGCATTTTTTATTCTTTCCAGAGTATTGGGTGCCACCGCACGCCTTTATCTGGTCGTTAATATATTGCAGGAGGCCATTCTTTCCGGATTTCATATACCATTCTGGCTAACGACAACAATCATCCTGATCATGATATTGCTGTATACATATGAAGGGGGTGTCAAAACCATTGTATGGACCGACACATTACAAACTACCTGTATGCTGGGCGGCATGGTAATATGTGTACTTTATATTTTACATCATCTGAACCTCAATCTTTCGGGCGCCTTACAGGCAATGCAGGTGAAGGGTTATTCAAAAATCTTCTTTACTGACCCCAATAGTAAATTGTATTTCGTAAAGCAGATTATCGCCGGCATGTTCATTACAGTTACTATGACGGGAATGGATCAGGAGATGATGCAGAAAAGTATTTCTGTTAAAACGCTAAAAGATTCCAGGAAAAATATGGTTGTACTTGGATTTATAATGCTTATCGTGATTTTTCTTTTCCTCTTTCTGGGTGGCTTGTTACACTTGTTCGCATCTTCTCAAAATCTTTCAGTAACCGGCGATCATTTATTCCCGGAGCTTGCCCTGCACCATATGCCGAATGTTATTTCCATTATTTTTATTATCGCTTTGATCTCTGCCCTGTTTCCGAGTTCCGATGGAGCAATTACTGCTTTAACCGCGTCTTTCTGCATTGATATCCTGGGCATTAATCGAAATGAAAATCTGGACGAAGCAAGAAGAAAAAAAATACGTCAGCGTGTCCATCTCGTTTTCATTTTTGTCTTTCTTGTATTCGTTCTGATATATAAATGGATTTCCAGCGACAGCATGATTGGCATCATCTTAAAAGTTGCCACATACACATACGGACCTCTACTCGGCCTTTTCTCATTCTCCATTTTTACCCGACGAATTTTACTCGGCAGATGGGTACCATTGGTTTGTATCCTTGCCCCCGTGTTTTGTTTTTTCCTGGATAGATATCAGGAAACCCTGTTCGGAAAATTTCACATAGGTCTGGAACTGCTGTTAATCAATGGCATTTTAACTTTTATTGGCCTTTGGACGATCAGCAAAAGAAGGCTGAACGCTTAAGCGTTCAGCGTTATACGTTAAGCGTTAAATTTGTGCCATGGATTTAATAAATCAGAAAGCACAATTGTATGCTGAGAAATATTCTCCCCAGCAGGATGAAAGGTTGAATGAGGTTGAAAAGGCAGCAATTGCACACCCGGAATTCCACATGTTGAGTGGTGCCCTGCAAGGCAAATTTCTGGAAATGGTCAGTAAGCTTTTAAATCCAATGTATATTCTGGAGATCGGCGCCTTCCTGGGCTACAGTGCCTTATGCCTGGCCAAAGGCCTCAAACCCGGTGGTGAACTACATACCATCGAGATCGATGAAACAACAGCTGCGATAGCCCGCACAAACTTTAAGAATTCTAAAACAGAGAATAAAATAATTTTGCACACCGGAAAAGCGTTAGAGATACTCGAGGCGCTTAATAAACCCTGGGATCTCGTATTCATCGATGCTGATAAAACAGGTTATACAGATTATTATAAGGCTCTTGTTCCTAAACTAAAATCCGGCTGTTTGATGTTGGCAGATAATGTTTTATTTCATGGTCAGGTTCTTGAAGAAGAAATAAAAGGAAAAAGCGCAAAAGCTATCCAGGCATTTAATGAGATGGTACTATCAGACGATCGTGTTGAGAAGATGATGCTCACTTTAAGGGACGGCGTTTATCTAATCCGCAAAAAATAACTAAGACTGATGAATGTTAAACTTCGGTTATTGGTGGTTGTAATGATGTTCGCACCGCATTTGCATGCACAGAGTCCGGATCAGATTTCCAATTATATCAAAACTTATAAATCTCTTGCGATTGCAGAAATGCAGAGAACGGGTATTCCCGCATCGATAATACTTGCTCAGGGTATACATGAAACCCAGGCAGGAACCAGCGACCTGGTGATCGCTTCAAATAATCATTTCGGTATTAAATGTAAAGACAACTGGAATGGTAAGGTTGTATATCACGACGACGACGCAAGAGGGGAATGTTTCCGCAGTTACACCGCGGCCGCAGATTCATACAGGGATCATTCCGATTTTCTGATTAACAGCCCCAGGTATGCATTTCTGTTTAAACTGAATCCGGAGGATTATGAATCGTGGGCATACGGACTAAAGAAGGCCGGTTATGCTACTAATATTAAATATTCCGAAATACTTATCAGGCTCATTCATGAGTATGATTTGCAAAAATATAGTTTCATAGCATTGGGAAAACTTCCCCCGGAACAATCCGACTCCGCATTTATTGCAAATGAAACTAAACGCGAAACAGTTCAGGGGTTTTTTGATACAACCCAGATTAAAACCAATACCGATGTTTCTTATCCGGAAGGGCAGTTTTCGATAAATTTTGCGAAAGTTATTTATGCCAGATCGGGAACCTCATTGTTGGTTCTGTCAAACCAATATAACATACCCCTTGCCCGACTGCTTGAGTTTAACGATCTGAAAGAAGAAGACGTTTTGGTTAATGACCAGTTAATATTTCTTCAACGTAAACGCAAAATCGGATCTACCGAATACCACGTAACACAAACTGGCGAATCCATGTATATTATTTGCCAGGCAGAAGGCATCCGATATGAAAGTATTCTGGAATTGAATCACCTTGTTCCCGGTGAAGAGCCTGCTCCCGGAGAAAAGATATATCTTCAATCCATGGCAGGCACTAAACCGGTACTGAGGAATACAGGCATTATGAAAACGGGGATCTCTGCCCGCTAATTAAATTCTTCTTTCTAAACCTCCATATGGATACCCTTCAAATTCACGACAAGAAATTCAAACTTTATATTTCTGAAGAAGCAATACGGCAGAAAGTGAGCGAGCTCGCAGCTTCATTAAACGTTGATTATAAGGACAAAAAGCCAATTTTTATCGCCATACTCAACGGAGCATTCATCTTCGCCGCCGATCTTTTTAAATCCCTTCGATTCGATGCGGAAATCTCCTTTATAAAACTGGCGTCTTATAAAGGAATGAAGTCTACTGGCCAGGTTATAACAGCAATTGGACTGGACATAGAAATATTTGACCGGCACGTGGTAATCCTTGAAGACATAGTCGATACGGGTAAGACCCTGAATGAATTCCTGCCCCAGCTTTGGCATCAACAACCGGCTTCACTTAAAATAGTTGCTCTGCTTCACAAGCCCGAGGCTACCGTTTTTCCGCTCAAAGTCGATTATACAGGTTTTGAAATTCCCGATAAATTTGTGGTGGGTTACGGGCTGGATTATAATGGGCTTGGAAGAAATACTGCAGCCATTTATCAGCTTTTCGAATAATAAACGTTTTTAACAGAAAGAAGGCTCTGTTACCAAATTGCTCTAATTGAAAATCCTGCTTATCATATGGATTGCCTTGTGCTCCTGCCTGCAAGCCAGCAGTCAATATTACTTACGGGGTGAAATAGTGGATGAACAAAAAAACCCACTCAGCAATGTTCGAATCAAACTTGCTTCCAGCGATTACCAGCTTTATTCAGGTACCAGTGGCGGATTTGGCTTTACAGTTCCCAGGTCATTGGATACAATGACAGTTGTAGCTGATGGTTTCTATACTTCTACTGTTCCGGTAAATGCTGACAGGTATCAAACTATTGTCCTGAAAGCCCGTTTTGCACCACCTCCGAAACCTACAAACCGTCTACTGTCTCTTACTAAAAATCTTTCTCCGGAAATGAGAGAACGGTGGACAGTCGGAGCAGAAACGTACAGCTCTCTGTTGGAAAATCCGTTTGTTCCCGCAGACAAGTTTCCTGAAACTGGATTCGCCGTTAATATCAACAAAGCTTCCTATAGCAATATTCGACGCTTCATAAACATGGACAACGTGGTTCCGCCCGATGCTATTCGTTTGGAAGAAATGATGAATTATTTCAATATTCATTATACTCAGCCCGGGGCAGACAGCACATTCAATTATCAATCCACCCTTTCATCCTGTCCATGGAATTCGGAACATGAATTATTATATATTAATGTTTGCGCAAGAAAAGCATCTCTTGAAAATATTCCCCCCGCTAACCTGGTATTTCTGATAGATGTATCGGGATCCATGGATCTTCCCAATCGTCTTCCGTTATTAAAATCAGCTTTTAGTCTGATGGTAAATAACCTCCGTCAAATAGATACCGTTTCAATTGTAGTTTATGGAGGTGTAAACGCCGTATGGCTTCCCCCAACCTGTGGTTCGGAAAAAAAGAAAATTCTGGAATCCATTGCAGAACTTGAGGCTGGCGGTGCAACGCCGGGCGAAAGTGGTATCAGAGCAGCCTATCGTCTCGCTAAAAGTACATTCATCAAAGGTGGCACGAATCGCGTAATACTTGCTACCGATGGCGATTTTAATGTAGGTGAACAATCAGAAGACGAACTCAATCAGCTCATAAATGGTTATCGTGGTTCGGGGATATATCTCACCTGCCTGGGTGTGGGAATGGGAAACTATAAGGATTCAAAACTGGAGGTGCTTGCCAACCGGGGTAAGGGAAATTTTGCTTATCTGGATAACGAAAAAGAAGCTGAGAAAGTGCTCATGGAGGAATTTGCTCAAACGGTATACGCTGTCGCCAAGGAAGCATATATTGAAATTCGGTTTGATCCGGCACAGGTTAAAAGCTACCGTCTCATCGGATTTGACAATAAGCTCATCGCGATGCAGGATAGTACAAATGAAATTCAGGGAGGCGAAATAGGATCGGGGCATTCACTTATGGCTCTGGTAGAAATAGATCCGGTAAAACTGGAAACTTCACCTGTAAATCACGACAACTCTTTCGCCAAATTATGGATGCACTATCAAATTCCGGAAAACAATATTAACAAACTGGAAGAATACGATCTGCCTTACAGTTTCAGGCCTTTTAATGATCTCCCTAATTACTACCGCTTCTCTGCATCTGTTGCTCTGTTTGGCGGATTGTTGAAGAAATCCACATTCACTGAAAAAGCGACCTGGGACGAACTGGCTCTTCTTGCAAAAACGAGTTATGATCCGAATGATGTTTCACAAACCGAATACCTGCAGTTAATTGATAAGGCGAAGAAAATTTATCACAAAGAAAAAAAGAAAAAGAAAACTGCTCAGGAACAGTAACCGTTTATCTTGTTACTGCCAGCTATTTTCCGATTTTGAGTGGTGGTGACTGCCTTTCCCCTTCGCTTTTTTTGTATCCGTCTTTAACTCCTTCAGGAAATGAGAATAGGACTTATTTATCAGCTGGCTATATGAACTATTTTCGAAACTCGCAGCGGCGCCGGTACTTTTGTCAATCAATGTCAGTGTCAGCAGGCTGTCTTCATCCATCGAAAGATCC
>DATHPV010000560.1:0-3658 GCA_035483495.1 Puia sp. | reverse complement strand
AAAAGGCCCCAAAAACCCAGGAAAATGATCAACAGAAAACACCCATTGATCATCGTTTTTCTGATTCTCAGACAAATTTTGTAAAATCTCGATGGCATAGCGCTTGCAATAAAATATGCTGCTCTAATTCTGCCATCCAGACTTTCAAGATGCCCAAGTTCATGGGCAAGCACGGCCCTGATTTCATCTGCAGACATTTTCTCAAGAAGAGATTTGGATATTGCGATTGTACGTTCTCCCGTTGCAAAAGCATCAAAGGAATCGGATTCACTAATGAATAAGCGGACTTTTTTTCTGAACTGGCTCCTTTGCTGGACTTCCGAAAATAATTCGTGTAAAATTTCATCCTCCGCTAATGTTGGTTTTCTGATTGAAAAATGCCTGAAGATGCAATATGTGGTTATATAGGGACCAACCCAGTAACAAAATGATATCCAAATCAAAATAACAACCGCTCCAAACAAAAAACTGATTGGAACCCCGAATATTGTCAAAATGTATAAAGGAAATCCGTTGGTGATAACTGCATACAAGAAAAATAATGCAAAATTGAAATGTTGACTGGTCATTTTTCAAACATTTAAAATTCGGGCGGCTTATAAAAGAGTTTATAAAATGATGTCTTTGATTTTTTTAACCTTTGACGGTTTCCTCTTTAGCGAGTCTTCAATATCGTCGCCCATTTTAGTTTCTTCCACCTTCTCAATGGGTTTTGATTCTATTTCATGTATTCGGATCGTGCGTTCCCCGGGATCGGCGCTGAGATAGACTTTGCGGTGCGAACCGTCCTGTTTGATAAAGGCCGCCTGCAAGTTTCCCTTTTCGAGTGAACGGATCAGCATAGAACGGTCCCAATTGGGCGATGGCGTGTCGATCAGCATCGTATCAATCAGTGACAAAAGATCGAAACCATAACTTTCGGGGTAGACCCTGGCTCTAAATCCGTTCTCCTCCTTTACGTTCAAATCCAGCTCGATCCATTCGTTGTAAATCTGTCCGTTTTTTGCTTTCCGCTGTTTAAAAACTGCGCGCCCACAAAGAAGATTATAGCCTTCCTTTACAGTGATGCCCCTGCCTTTAAATACATAAAATGTGTGCTGCCTTACACCCAGGCATAATTTGTAATTCGAAAAGAAGAAATAACCCTCCGAATCGACTCGGTGAAAAAACAATAAGGCGGAAATGGGTTCGTTCTGAATCTTTCCCTGGTAAGCGAGCTCAAAAGAATCGGCTTCGGTTCCGAGCATTTCTTTCAGCTCTGCATTCATGCTGGTGTCAAATCCCAGATATTTCAAATCGTTTACTAAAAATTCATAATTCTGTTCCATAACGTGGTGGTTTTATTTCCACCAAGCTCCGACACGAACCGCCGATTTTACTTATGAATTTAAACGTGGGATTTATGAATGTTGGTTTATTTGCCCCTTGCCCGAAAGGAATCAGGCGTGTATCCGAATCGTTTTCTGAAGGCTGCTGTAAGATTGGAGTTGTCGGGATACCCGCAGCGTTCCGCAATGGACTGAATGGTCGCGTCTGTATCCATGAGAAGTAGTTTAGCAAAATCAAGCCTCGCCGTTTGCGCATATTCGAAGATCGTTATGCCATAAACGTGCTTGAAAGCGAGTTGCAATTTAGTCTCTGAAGTGGCCGTTCTTCGGGCGAGGTCACGAATACTGTATTTTTCGCTGAAGTCAGCCACTAGTATTTTTCTGACCTCACTTGCACTTTCAATTTCATGATTTGAATATTTTATCGGCCTTTTGATTGCCTCCTCATTAATCCTGTCAAGTGCCAGCGTCAACATCATGAGTGCCCCCGCTTCATAAAAATAACTGGCAAGATCTTCCACTATATTGAATGAGAGCAAATCGCTAATCAACCGCTTCATCGCAACACTAATTAACCGGTTCCTTCCGGTTAGTGAGACGGGTTCGCCGCAATCCACTCGTTCTAAAAAATGTCCGAGAGCTGGTGATGTTCCTGAAAATCTATCTAGGTATTCTTTTGAATAATGAATGTCAAAAGTTTTACAACTGCTGGCTGCCCTGAAACTACTCTTGAAATCAGCAAAAGGCACGTAAGACAGTTCAAATTGTTCATTCTGCACAAATTCCGGCGAGCTGCCATTCCAACCGGAATGAATATTCGCGACTAGTGGAATACTGAGTTCAAGCATCCCCATTTCCCCACGAGTTACAAAATCAATGGGCCTTGAAATATTATATTCGCTGCTCCAAATTGAAAAACCATTTCCCTCAAAATGTCGAAAACCCATAAATCCGAAATCGCCTTTTGCATGGATGGAATTAAAACCTGAAAGTGTATATGTTTTTCTCAGCGTTTCGGGAAAACCCCGATAAAGAGTAATTAGCTCACCACCGCCGGTCCGGATTTCCAGTGGAGAAATGGAGGCAACTTGTGAACTTTCCATATAAAGATTAATGGGAATCTAAATTAATCAATATTCCGAATTAATGCCGTTTCGCCAGGTGCGGATAATTTTGTATTTTTTATTTCCAATATTCCGGTAACCATAGTCGTAACAAAAAGTAAATACATTTTTCTGCAACTCCGATGTAAAATAATGAGTATGATAATCAAATCGGAATCCGCTATTTCTTAACAAATCTTCAGTCACCAAGTTGGCATCTTTCACTCCGATAAATTTCCTTAAAATATTGCGATTTTTCTTCAGTGCGAGAGATATGGTCCGGATATCTAAATTCTCCTTCATTTTCAAATCATTCGAAAAATTCGTTCTGCATTGATCGTTGCAATATTTTTTATCGGATCTCCCCGAAACTGATTTCCCACAAAAAATACATTGACGTTTGTTCGATGACATTCTATTTTTATTTTCCGTGTATACCCGATTAAACTCGCATATACATTCATATACAAAAGTATATTGATCTTTTTGGTTTTTCACAACCCCATCTTTGTCCGGATAAGAATTTCGACAAAATTTAATCATCAAAAAACATCAAAACGTTATGAAAAACAATGTTGTACAACTAACCGGATACGTTGGAGACAGCCCTAAAATATTTATTTCCAAAGATGGAATTAAACGTGCCGTTATTCGTGTTGCCACCCACGACGAAATTAAAAATGACCTGGACAAAACAATTTATGGCACGATCTGGCACGAAGTAATTGCTTGGGATAAAACGGCGGATATGGCTGAGCGATCTTTTGTCAAAGGCAGCCACATAATGGTTTGGGGTTCCCTCTCTTATAGAAAATATGTAGACAAGACAGGAATACTACGCGAAATAGCAGAAATAAAAGCAAACTCCCTGAACAATCTTGACCGATAAAAATAATACCATGCTGGCAAAAATAAATAGTAGCACACTGTTCGGAATAGATGCTTTTCAAGTATCCGTAGAAGTTAGTGTTACTAAAGGTTTGGGTTACATCATTACTGGTCTTCCTGACGATGGAATAAAGGAGAGTTTGTCAAGAATTGCTATTGCGATCCACAGCAACGAATTTCAGATGCCGCGGACAAAGTTGGTGATTAATCTGGCACCGGCTGATGTGCGTAAGACTGGAACAGCATTCGATTTGCCGATCACACTAGGCATATTAATGGCTACTGGGCAAATTCCCGTTACCGATAAATTATTAGATTATTTAGTTATCGGCGAAATTG